>JAFVUT010000228.1 GCA_017502545.1 Ruminiclostridium sp. | reverse complement strand
AGAATCCCAACAGAAACAGGCCGCCCGCCAATTCATAGCCGACTGGACCGGCCGGGGCGACGAGAAGCAGGACACCCAGACCTTCTGGCTGAATCTGCTCCAAAACGTCTTCGGTGTGGAAGATGCCCACAAGTTCATCTCCTTCGAGATGCCCGTGAAGCTCAGCCACACCAGCTTCATTGACGGCTACATCCCCGCCACCCGGGTCCTCATCGAGCAGAAGGGCCGGGACATCAACCTGAAAAAGGGCTACAAGCAGTCCGACGGATCCCTGCTGTCCCCCTTCCAGCAGGCCCGGCGGTATGCGGGCTACCTGCCCCACGACCAGAACCCCCGGTGGATCGTGGTGTGCAACTTCCAGGAGTTCCACATCCACGACATGAACTTCCCCAACGGCGAGCCCGAGGTCATCCGACTGGCCGACCTGGAAAAGGAGGTCTACCGCCTGAAATTCCTGGTGGACACCGGCAGCGCCCACATCAAGAAGGAGATGGAGGTCTCCCTCCAGGCAGGCACCCTGGTGGGCAAGATTTACGACGCCCTCCTGAAGCAGTACAAGGACCCCACCGACCCGGAGACCCTGAAAAGCCTCAACGCCCTGTGTGTCCGTCTGGTTTTTTGCCTGTATGCCGAGGATGCGGGCATCTTCGGTCCCCACGGTATGTTCCACGACTACCTCCGCCGGTTCGAGGCCCGGGATGTCCGCAAGGCCCTCATAGACCTCTTTGAGATTTTGGATACCAAAGAGGAAGATCGTGACCCCTACCTGGACGAGGACCTGCTGGCCTTTCCCTATGTGAACGGCGGCCTCTTTGCCGATAAGTCCGTGGTTATCCCCCGGCTGGACGGGGACATTGTGGACCTGATCCTGGAAAAGGCCAGTGCGGATTTCGACTGGTCGGTCATCAGCCCCACCATCTTCGGTGCCGTCTTCGAGTCCACCCTGAACCCAGAGACCCGCCGGTCCGGGGGCATGCACTACACCAGCATCGAGAACATCCACAAGGTCATCGACCCGCTCTTTCTGGATGACCTCCGGGCCGAGCTGGACCGGATCAAGGCCATCCCCGTGGACAAGACCCGGGAGAAGCAGCTGAAAGCCTACCAGACCAAGCTGGCCGGGCTGACCTTCCTGGACCCTGCCTGCGGGTCGGGCAACTTCCTCACGGAAACCTACCTCTCCCTCCGTCGGCTGGAAAATGAGGTCATCGACGCCCTCCAGTACGGCCAGATCACCCTGGGCCAGGTCACCGACCCCATTCAGGTGTCCATCGGCCAGTTCTACGGCATCGAGATCAACGACTTTGCCGTGACGGTAGCCAAGACCGCCCTGTGGATCGCCGAGAGCCAGATGATGCAGGAGACCGAGAAGCTGGTCCGCCATGATTTGGACTTCCTGCCCCTGCGGTCCTATGCCAACATTGAGGAGGGGAATGCCCTGCAGATGGATTGGGAGACCGTGGTGCCCAGGGAGAAGCTGGATTATATCATGGGGAATCCGCCGTTTGTGGGGTACACCTATCAGACAGCAGAGCAAAAATTGGATTTGACTTCTTCTTGTGATGGATTGGGCAAAAACATTGATTATGTTGCTGGCTGGTATTACAAGGCATCTTCTTTTATGCAAGATACTGTTATTCGCACTGCTTTTGTGTCCACTAATTCCATCACCCAGGGGGAGCAGGTGGCCGGTATGTGGAAGCCCCTGCACGACCGATTCGGTATTCATATCGACTTTGCACATCGGACCTTCCGGTGGGATAGTGAAGCTAGCTTAAAGGCTCACGTCCATTGTGTGATCGTGGGGTTTAGTGTTGCAGAGAGTGATAGACCTAAGAAAATCTATACTTCGGAGCGGATGCAAGTAGTTGATAGAATCAATGCATATTTGTTAGATGCCCCCGACGTATTTGTTGAAAAAAGGTCGAAGCCGCTTTCCGATGTGCCACAAATGAACAAAGGCAGTCAGCCAACTGATGGTGGCAATTTGATTATCACTGCCGATGAACTTGAGGAATTTATAAAGAATGAACCAAGTGCGACTCCATATATACGAGAGTATCTGGGAGGAGAAGAGTTTATCAATGGAAAGAAACGTTATTGTTTATGGCTTGTTGGAATATCGCCTAAACAGCTTTCTTCAATGCCGACTATTGCAAATAGGATTCAGAAGGTGAAAGATTTTCGTTTGAGCAGTAAAAAGGCAGCTACACGAAAGTGGGCAGATATGCCGACATTGTTTACTGAAAACCGACAGCCAACTGACAGTTATATTGTTGTGCCAGAAGTGTCATCAGGGACTAGGCGATATCTTCCCATGGGTTTTTTGAATCCTCAAATTGTATGTAGCAACAAGTTGCAGTTAATACCGAACGCAACAATATATCATTTCGGTATTTTGATTTCTAATGTCCATATGGCGTGGATGCGTGCTGTTTGCGGGAGATTGAAAAGTGATTATGACTATTCAGCAAAAATTGTATATAATACTTTCCCGTGGCCCAAACCTACAGAGGCTCAAATACAGAAAATTGAGCAAACAGCGCAAGCCATTCTGGATGCACGGGCATTGTACCCCGATAGCAGTCTGGCTGACCTCTATAACGATACGTTTATGCCCAAGGAACTCCTTGAAGCCCACCGAGCAAACGACAAAGCCGTCATGCAGGCCTATGGCTTCTGGGGAAAATACAACTCCGAACCCGCCTGCGTAGCAGAGCTGATGAAGATGTATCAGGCGCTCACAAACCAATGATAGTCAGATAGGAGGGATATGATATGAAACCTGGTTTTGGCAAATATGAGATAAACGGAATCAGTTTTCCTTTTGGTGGAGTATCTTGGAATCGCGGAAAAACAGAAAAAGACTATTTTTCATATCTCCTGTTTTATCTTGAATCAAAAAGAATATTGGTCAACCCGATATACATGGAAATCAAAGAGCAATGTATTGGTTCGGTGTTAGAGATTCGAAAAGTCATTACAGATTTGACTGCAGATGGGGAAATCTCCTCCAACGGAAAAGGATACTTGCGCAAGCTGATAAACGCCTGCAATACATATTTAGATGCAGTAAACGAATTAGACCTGCCGCATCTGATTTATAAGGACGGAAGTAGATGGGAAGATTTGTCCTTTGACAAAGCAATGAAAGCATTCCGATATTCTTTTCGTGATGTAATCAAACAGATTGAGCAACAATACAACATAACATTTGAGGGTTCGATTCCTGACGAATATTGATATTTCGTAGAAGCTCAGAACAAACTTGCGGATGTATAAGGAGGAATTATTTGATTACTGACTGGTTAATGGTTGCTATAACAGCTGTGTATGTTGTTGCTACTATTCTTATTTGCAGGGCAAATATCAAGTCGGCAGAAGCAACTCGAGAGCAAGTGGCCGAGGCAAAACGTCAATATGAAGAAGAGCATCGTGCGTATATCTCCTATGAGTTTATATACGAGCGCCGCACTTTTTATGGTATGCGTTTTACGAACCATGGACGGAGAATGGCGACAAATGTAAAGATTCTTTTGAAGGAAGATTTTATTGATAGCCTTGATGAAACGGCGTTCCGAAAAAACCTGTTGGAGCTTAAAAATAGAGAGTTTGTCTTGGGAATTGGACAGAGCTATGACATTTATTTTGGGACAAATGAGTTTAGGAAGACTCAGAATAAGCAGCCAGTCGAAGGAACGATTGCGTACACGGATAAGAACAATTCCTATTCTGATCCCATCTATATTGACGTTGAAAAATATGCGACTTTTTTTTCTGTCACCAGCAATACGGATGTTTTTTTGGCTGCTTTGAAAAAACAAAACGAAGAACTATTGGCTATTCAGAAAGAACTTCATCAGCTTCGTATGCAGATGGCGGTTTCTGAAAATTCAGAAGAAACAGAGGAGTAAAACCTTCGTATCAAAAAAAGTAGGGGCGCTTCACGAAGCGCCCGGAACGTGTGTGCGTGGACCAACGTGGCAGGGCCGATGTAGGCATCGGCCCCTACAATGGGCCGTGCGGGGAACAAAAAGGCTCCCCTGTGAGGAGCGCGACGCGTGAAGAAAATATGCCAGTGGCATATTTTTAGCCAAAGCGGGAAGCAATCTGTGATTGCGACCCGGGCCGTAGGCTGGCAGCCGTAAGGCTGACTGAGAGGTGCTATCCTTTGGGATATTACGTCGTATCGGTACGACAGCATACCCTTTGACCCCGCACCCCTCCGGCTTCGCTTTGCGAACCCACCTCCCCTCGCAGGGGAGGCTCAAGCGTTTTCGAAAAGAAAAAGACCGCCCTTGGGCGGTCTTTTCGCATATTCCAATGTTACCACAGCCCCATCACGTGCTGCATCAGCAGGCTCACGATGGTGATGCCCGCCCAGCAGGAGGCGCCCAGGATGAGGGGTCTGCCGCCGGACTTTACCAGCTTGACGATGTTGGTGTTCAGGCCGATGGCCGCCATGGCCAGGACGATGAAGAACTTGCTCAGGGTCTTGATGGGGGCGAACACCCCGGCGTCCACACCCAGGGAGACCGCCACGGTGGTGATGATGGAGGCCCCGATGAAGTACAGGATGAAGAAGGGGAAGATGGCCTTGATGCTCACCTTCTTGCCCTGCTCGGCCCCCTCTTTTTTGGCCCGGTACATGGCCAGCACCAGGACGATGGGGATGATGGCCAGGGTCCGGGTGAGCTTCACCGTGACTGCCTTGTCCAGAGTCTGGGTGCCCAGGCCCCACATACTGTCCCAGGTGGAGGCAGCGGCGGTGACCGAGGAGGTGTCGTTGACGGCGGTGCCGGCGAAGATGCCAAAGGCCTCTCCGGAGAGGGTGTCGAAGCCGATGGCCGCACCCAGGGGCGGGAAGATAATGGATGCCAGGACGTTGAAGAAGAAAATCACCGAGATGGCCTGGGCCACTTCCTCGT
>JAFVUT010000018.1 GCA_017502545.1 Ruminiclostridium sp. | reverse complement strand
GGTCTTGCATGGAGGCCGACCTGGTTATTGACAGTTGCCTGCTTGATGTACATAGATATTCCCTCCCGAGATTCTATCCCTAAAAATACTACCCTAAGAATAGCAAAAAACCGTGTTTCCGTCAATCCTCTTTTTACTGGCAAAGGGGAGAATTTGTCACAATTTTACCGCATTTTCCGGGGCATTTTTTTCTTATTTCAGCTCCACGATGGTCACACCGTTCTCTCCCTCGCCAAAGCGGCCCAGCCGGAAGCTCTTGACTCCCTTGCACCGCTTGAGATAGGCGTGGCAGGCGGCACGGACCGCACCGGTGCCCTTGCCGTGGATGACGGTGACCTGGGTGAGGTTTCCCACGATGGCCCGGTCGATAAACTGGCTCAGGGCCAGCTCGGCCTCGTCGGTCATCATGCCCCGCAGGTCCACCTCGGCCTTGGCCCCCAGGGACCGGAGCTTGTGTTCGGTCTTTCGGATGTGCTTTTTGGCCTCCTTCTGGGCCTGGGTCTCCCCGGTGACCACACGGACCTCCTCCTGCCTGGCAGAGATCCGCAGGATACCCGCCTGGAGCTGGAGGACCCCGTCCTTGTTCACAGACAGAACGTTCGCCTGGGTGCCGGTCTTGAGGATGGTGACCACGTCCCCCTGTCTGGCGGGACGGATCATGGGGGGCGGTGCCGCCTCTTCCCTGGCTCCCAGCTTATCCTGGGCCTGGTTCAGCTTCTGGCGGAGGCCGGCCCGCTGGTCGTTCACCGCCTGGAAATCGGCCTCCTTTTTGGCCTTCTTGCGCATATCGTTCAGCTCGGCGAAGACCTGGTCTGCCGTCCGGCGGGCCTCCTCGATGATGGCCCGGGCTTCCGCCTTGGCGGCGGCCTCGGACTTCTCCCGCTCCTTCTTCAGGGCATCCCGGTACTCCTGGGCCTTGGCAGAGGCCTGCTCCATCTCCAGACGGAGCTTTTCCGCCTGCTGCTGCTCCCGCTCCATCTCCTGCCGCTGCTGCTCCAGCTTGGACAGGACATCCTCGAAGCGGATGTTCTCGGCGTTGATGCGGGCGTTGGCCTTTTCGATGATCTCGTCGGGCAGTCCCAGCCGCTTGGAGATGGCAAAGGCGTTGGACTTGCCGGGGATGCCCACCAACAGGCGGTAGGTGGGGGCCAGGGTCTCCACGTCAAACTCGCAGGAGGCGTTCTCCACCCCCTGGGTGGTCATGGCGTAGACCTTCAGCTCGGCGTAGTGGGTGGTGCCCGCCACCAGAGCCCCCCGCTCCCGGGCACTCTCGAAGATGGCAGCCGCCAGGGCTGCGCCCTCCACGGGGTCGGTGCCGCCCCCCAGCTCGTCGAAGAGGATGAGGGTCTCGTGGTCGGTCTCCTCCAGCATCCCCACGATGTTGGACATATGGGAGGAGAAGGTGGACAGATTCTGGGCAATGGACTGCTCGTCGCCAATATCCGCCAGGACCCGCTGGAAGACCCGGATGGTGGAGCCGTCGTTGGCGGGGATGTGGAGGCCGCACTGGGCCATGAGGGTCAAGAGGCCGATGGTCTTCAGGGTGACCGTCTTGCCGCCGGTGTTGGGACCGGTGATGACCAGGGTGTCGAAGGTGTCACCCAGGGACAGGTCGTTGGCCACAGCGGTCCTGGGGTCCAGCAGGGGGTGCCGGGCCTTGCGCAGGGTGATGGACCGGTCGGAGATGGCAGGCTCCATGGCCCGCATTTTTGCCGCCAGTCTGCCCCGGGCAAAGATGCCGTCCAGGGCGATGAGCAGGTCGTAGTTCTGGTTGATGTCCTCCTTGAAGGAGGCCGCCTCGGCGGACATCTCCGCCAGGATGCGGTCGATCTCCTTCTCCTCCTTGGCCTGGAGCTCCCGGAGCTCGTTGTTGGCCTTCACCACCCCCATGGGCTCAATGAAGAAGGTGTTGCCCGAGCCGGACAGGTCGTGGACCAGACCGGGGATCTCGTTCTTGTGCTCGGACTTCACCGGGACCACGTAACGGCCGGACCGCTGGGTGATGATGCTCTCCTGGAGGAACTTGGCCTGGGAGGAGGAGATGATCTTTTGCAGGATGTCACGGACCTTGCTCTCGGTGGCCCGCATATGGCGGCGGATGGAGGCCAGCTCGGGGCTGGCCGAGTCGGCCAGTTCCCCGTCGCCCACGATGGAGGAGGTGATCTTCTCCTCCAAAAAGCGGTTGGGGTGGAGGGACCGGAAAAGCCAGTCGATGACCGTCTTCCTGTCGCTGGCACCGTCGCCGTAGTCCTTGGCGGACCGGGCGGCGGACAGGACCCGGGCAATGTCCATGAGCTCCCGGGTGTTCAGGGTGCCCCCCATGTCCGCCCGGTGGAGGGAGCCCACCACAGGCCGGATGCCGGTGAAGGAGGGGCTGCCCTTGAGGACCATCATGTCCACGGCGGCGGAGGTCTCCTTCAGACGCTTGGCCACCTCCTCCGGGTCGGTCTCCGGCCGGAGCTCCAGGGCCCGGCGTTTGCCCTCCTCGGTGACTGCCTGGGATGCCAGCAGGTCCAGGACCTTGGGCAGCTCCAGGGTGTGCATGGATTTTTCAAAAAGATCCGTCATAGGATGCTCCTTTGCAGTTGCTTATAGTAATCTAACGTGCGGAAGCCCCGCTCGTGCTGGGTCATGAGGAAGGCCTCGGCAGCCGTCCCCAGAGAGGCCATGCTCTCGGGGGCCAGGGAGAAGGAAAAGAGCTTTTTCGGGTTTCCCGACACGATGTGCCGGGCGGCAGCCAGGGCTCCCTCCGTGATGGGCATGGAGACCCCGCCCCCTACCCCGGCCCGGCACCGGGCACAGTGGAGGACCCCCTGGGACAGGTTCAACCGGGGTCCCTCCGGGTCCGGCTCACCGCAGACGGCGCAGCTGTCCAGGAGGGGCTCGTAGCCCGTGAGGACCAGGAGCCGCAGCTCAAAGGCGGCCTTCACCAGCTCCTGGGGCTTTTTCAGGGTGTCCAGGGCGTAGAGGGCGTTGAGGAGCAGAGACAGGATCTCCCCGCTGTCCTCCCCCTCCTGGCAGGAGCTGTCGGTGACTTCCGCAAAGTAAGAGGCCAGGGCCAGGTTTTCCAGGTCCTCCCGGACCCCCCAGAACTGCTGGAGGGGGTCGGCCTCGGCCAGAGTGGTGTACTCCCCCCGCTGGTTGAAGGTCATGTCGGAGTAGACCAGGAGCTGGCTCCCCGCCATGAGACGGCTGGTCTTCCGCCGGCAGCCGGGGGCCTTCACGGTCTGCTTGCCAAAGTCCCGGGTGAGGACCGTGAGGATCTTATCCGCCTCTCTGTAGTTGACTTCCCGGAGGATGATCCCCTGGGTGGTGAGCCGCATGGTCTTCCCTTCTCTCTTGGGCCTGTTTGCGGCGACGGACTGCCCCGGCCAGGGTATAGGCCTCGGGCAGGCCTGTCCGGAAGAACAGGTCCCGCAGTTGTCGTTCGTTCACGTTCCCGCCTCCTTTTCCCATAGGGTGTGGGGAGACGGGAGGTTTATGGGTGGGAATGATTGGCCGTCTGTCCAGCGCAGGTCATTGACCCACGTTGACGGGCGGATGTGGGCATCCGCCCCT
>JAFVUT010000227.1 GCA_017502545.1 Ruminiclostridium sp. | reverse complement strand
TCTGCGCCGCCCATGTGGATTCTCCCCGTATGGACCTGAAGCCCAACCCCCTGTATGAGGATTCCGAAATTGCCTACTTCAAGACCCACTACTACGGCGGTATCAAGAAGTACCAGTGGGCCACCATCCCCCTGGCTCTCCACGGCGTGGTCATCCTCCAGGACGGCACCTCCGTCACCGTCCGCATCGGCGAGGACCCCGGTGATCCCCAGTTCACCGTGGGGGATCTGCTGCCCCACCTGGCCGGCGACCAGGCCAAGAAGGTCATGGGAGACATCATCACCGCCGAGCAGCTGAACATCTTCGTGGGCAGCCGGCCCTTTGACCGGGAGGAGGGTGCCGACCGGGTGAAGCTGGCCATCCTCTCCATCCTCAACGAGAAGTACGGCATGGTGGAGGAGGACTTCCTCTCCGCCGAGCTCATGGCCGTTCCCGCCGCCAAGGCGGTGGACGTGGGCCTGGACCGCTCCGTCATCGGTGCCTACGGCCAGGATGACCGCGTCTGCGCCTACGCCTGCCTGAAGGCCCTGCTGGAGCTGGAGATCCCCGAGACCACCGCCGTCTGCGTCCTGGCAGACAAGGAGGAGATCGGCTCCGAGGGTGTCTCCGGTATGCAGTCCGCCTTCTTCGACACCTTCATGGAGGACCTGTGCGACAGCCAGAACGTCCCCCTGCGGGCCTGCTACGAAAAGGCCTTCTGCCTGTCCGCCGACGTGTCCGCCGCCTATGACCCCAACTTCCCCGAGGTCTACGAGGTCCGCAACTCCGCCTTCCTCAACTACGGTGTCTGCATCAGCAAGTACACCGGTGCCCGTGGCAAGTCCGGGGCCTCCGATGCCTCTGCCGAGCTGGTGGGCAAGGTCCGCCGCCTGTTCGCGGAGAACGGCGTGGTGTGGCAGCTGGCCGAGCTGGGCAAGACCGACCAGGGCGGCGGCGGCACCGTGGCCTGCTATATGGCCAACCGGAACATCGACACCATCGACGCCGGTGTGCCCGTCCTGTCCATGCACGCCCCCTTCGAGACCACTGCCAAGCTGGACTGCTACATGACCTATAAGGCCATGAAGGCGCTGTATCGGTCCTGAGTGGATACCCTGTAACCTGCCGAATCCCGTTTCCTGCATGGCGCGGCACTTTGCCTGTAGGGGACGATGCCCACATCGTCCCGCTCCCTGAAGGGGTTTGCTCACGTTGGACAGAAGAGCGGCCCAAAGGGTCAGGCAATAACCTCCCCCTCCGGGGGAGGTGGCACCGCCGCAGGCGGTGACGGAGAGGGCTTGGACGTGGCGTTATCCCGCATCGGCAGATACCCGCCCTCTCAGTCTTCTCCCTTCGGTCGAATCCAGCCTGTGGCTCGGGTCGCAATCATAGATTGCTTCCCGCTTTGGCTAAAAACATGCCCCCGGCATGTTTTCTTCACGCGTCGCGCTCCCAAAGGGAGAGCCAAGGGGTTTCCCCCTACGAAATGAAACAAGGAGGCGCATTGCCTTGAATTTCCTCTCTTCCATCTTCCTGGGTCTGGTCCAGGGCGTCACTGAGTTCCTGCCCGTTTCCAGCTCCGGTCACCTGTCTCTCTTCCAGCACTTCTTCGGTATGAATGAGGGCGGGATGTTCTTCGACGTCCTCCTCCACCTGGGCACCCTCATCGCCATCTTCGTCTACTACTGGAAGGACATCCTGGGCCTCATCAAGGAGTTCATCCGGATCGTGTCCTGCCTGGTGAACAAGGAGAAGCGGGCCGCCATGGGCCGCCTGACCCCCAGAGGCCGCATGATCCTCATGATCATCGTGGGCACCCTCCCCCTGTTCGTGATCCTCCCCATCAAGGACAAGGTGGAGGCCCTCTACAGCAACACCATCTTCGTGGGCTTTGCCCTCATCGTCACCGGCTGCATCCTCTTCTTCTCCGACCGGATGGCCAAGGGTAAGAAGACCGCCAAGAACGCCACCATGGTGGATGCCCTCCTGGTGGGCTGCGGTCAGGCTCTGGCTGTGGTCCCTGGCCTGTCCCGGTCCGGCACCACCATCTCCTGCGGCATGATGCGGGGCTTCAGCCGCAGATTCGCCGTGCGCTTCTCCTTCCTCATGTCCATCCCCGCCGTCCTGGGTGCCAACATCATCAGCATCAGCGACGCTGTGGCCGAGGGCATCGAGCCCGGGATGCTGCCCGGTTACATCGTGGGTACCATCGTGGCGGCTGTGGCGGGCTACTTCGCCATCCGCCTGGTGAACATCCTGGCCGACAAGAACAAGTTCGGCAACTTCGCCTACTATTGCTGGGGCATCGGCGCGGCCGCCGTGGTGGCCTCCCTGATCTTCCGCTGACCTTTCCCATCGCAACTGAAACAAGGAGCAATTTTCATGGCTTCCACACAAAAGAAAACCACCAAGAAAACCACTGAAAAGAAAACCAACACAAAAACCGATACCAAAGGCAAAGCCAAAAAGGAAAAGGAGAAGCCCCCTGTCTACGCCCCCAACATGATGGCCCGGGGGATCGGGGCAGCCCTCTGCCTCTTCCTGGCGGTCATGCTGATCCTGGGCTGCTGCCAGGTCTCCGCCGTGGTGGTGGACTTCCTGGCCAACGGGGTGAAGGGCCTGGTGGGATACGGCATCTTCGCCGTCATCTTCTCCCTGGTCATGGCCGTCTTCCTGCTGCTCTTCCGGCGGCAGAAGCCGGTGACCCTGCGGCTCTGGTGCGTGGGTCTGCTGCCCATCTTCGTGGGTGCGCTGGCCCATATGTTCCTGTCCCCCTACCCCTACACCATGGAGTTTTCCACCTTCTCCAAGCTGTGGACCGACGGCACCCACCTCTTCTCCGGGGGTATCCTGGGCGGTTTCCTGAGTATCTCCTTCACCACCTGGTTCAGTGCCATCGGTGCCGGGATCTTCTTTGTCCTGGCCATCCTTCTGCTGCTGGCCGGGACCTTCCACCTGACCCCTGCCGCCGTCCTGGCCTGGAACCGTCGGCGGAAGGAGCGGGACGACGAGTACTACGACGGCTACGACTACGACCAGGAGTACTATGACAACTACGACGACGGTCCTCTGGCCGATCTGCCCCCCGTCCAGGAGCCCGATCCGGTCTTCTATCGGAACAGTCCGCCCCCCGGGGAGATCAAACCCGTCCCCGATATGCCCCTGGACAAGAAGCCCCAGGAGAAAAAGGCCGAGAAGTCCGGCCTGGGGGGGCTTTTTGGCAAGAAGTCCAAAGCCCCGGACCCCGAGCCGGAACCTGCCGATGCCATCTCCTTTGAGGACCCCCTGGAGGAGCCCGTCCTCCCGCCGGTGAAGGAGCCCACCAGGGCCCAGCAGAAGGAGGCCATCCGCCAGGAGGCCGAGAAGGTGGCCCAGACCATCGAAAAGAACAAGGACACCGAGCACAAGTCCTACCATTATCCCCCTCTGGACCTGCTCAAGGCCCCCAGCGGGGAGAAGGCCCGTGCCGCCCACGAGGAGCTGGAGGGGACCCTGTCCCGTCTGGCCAGTGTGCTGGCCTCCTTCGGGGTGGACGGCCACGTGACCGGTGCCGTCCAGGGCCCCTCGGTCACCCGGTATGACGTGGCTCTGGAGCAGGGGGTCCGGCTGAACAAGCTCACCAACCTGGCCGACGACGTGGCCCTGGCCCTGGGCGTGTCCTCCGTCCGCATCGCCCCTGTCCCCGACCAGATCTCTGTGGTGGGCATCGAGGTGCCCAACCGGACGGTCATCCCCGTCCCCATCCGGGAGGTCCTGGACACCCCCGACTTCCGCCGCCACAAGTCCTCCGCCGCCTTCTCGGTGGGCAAGGACATCAGCGGCAGCTATATCATCGGCGACTGCGCCACCCTGCCCCACCTGCTCATCGCCGGTACCACCGGTTCGGGTAAGTCGGTGTGCATCAACTCCCTCATCGTCAGTATGCTCTATAAGTCCACCCCCGAGGAGCTCAAGCTCATCATGGTGGACCCCAAGATGGTGGAGCTGGGGGGCTACAACGGCATCCCCCACCTGCTCATCCCCGTGGTCACCGACCCCAGGAAGGCGGCCGGTGCCCTCCAGTGGGCGGTCACCGAGATGATGAAGCGGTACCGCCTCTTTGCCGAGGCGGGGGTCCGGGAGCTGAGCGGCTACAACCAGTGGGCCCAAAAGAACGACAGGGAGCCCCTGGCCAAGGTGGTCATCGTCATCGACGAGCTGGCCGACCTGATGCTGGTGGCCGCCAAGGAGGTGGAGGAATCCATCTGCCGGGTGGCCCAGATGGGCCGTGCCTCGGGGATGCACCTGGTCATCGCCACCCAGCGTCCCTCTGCCGACGTGATCACCGGCCTGATGAAGGCCAACATCCCCTCCCGCATCGCCTTCGCCGTGGCCTCCTCCCTGGAGTCCCGGATCATCCTGGACCAGACCGGGGCCGAGAAGCTGGTGGGCAAGGGCGATATGCTCTGGTATCCTCTGGGTTCCGGCAAGCCCCGCCGGGTCCAGGGCTGCTTCATCTCCGACGAGGAGGTGGCCGCCGTGGTGGAGAAGGTCAAGGAGAATGCCACTGCCCAGTACGACGACGACATTCTCGAGCAGATCGAGCAGCACATGTCCGAGTCCGAGAAGAAGGGCAAGGGATCCGGGTCCGGTTCCGGCGGCTTCCCCGGCGGGGAAGGTCCTGAGGGCCGGGACGAGCTCTTCGATGAGGCGGTGGAGGTCACCCTGGACCTGGGCCAGGCCTCGGTCTCCATGCTCCAGCGGCGGCTGAAGCTGGGCTACGCCCGGGCTGCCCGTCTGGTGGACCAGATGGAGCAGGAGGGCATCGTGGGTCCCTTTGAGGGGTCCAAGCCCCGGCAGCTCCTGATCACCAAGGAGCAGTGGGCGGCCCTCCGGGGCGGAGGAGAAGCTCCTGTGGAAGAAGAACTTTTCGACTTCGAGGACGCCGTCCCCCAAACCTATCTGGATGAATAAGAAAAAGCAGAGCTGGAAACAGCTCTGCTTTTTTGCGTGATCGGAAGGTGACAACCCCTCCGACTCGCCTGACGGCGAGCCACCTCCCCGGAGGTGAATTGGCCAACGGCCAAGAGAGGCTGGCCTGGGCCATTACACAGGGGAGGCTGAGGCGAGTACGAAACCTCAGGCTCCCTTGTGTAAAGGGAGCTGGCTTTTGCCGCAGGCAAAAGACTGAGGGATTGTAAAATTGAAGGGTAGTATTTATATTTCGATGGAGGAACCCTCGCCCAATTCCCCAATTTTCCCCTGCCTTCCGTCACTTTTTTGTGTAAATCCTCTTTTTCTCATTGAAGTATAGTCCCAATACTGGTATAATGAAGGTTACCAATGAAGCTGTGACCCCAAAAGAGGACTGTGTATGTGTTTTGATGACCCCATCTATCTGGACCAGAGCGCCTTTGATGACCTGGTGGCGGATACCGAACAACACAGAATATGCTGGATGCACCACGACATACTGTCGGACCCCAAGATCGCCCGGATGTTCGACCAGTATGCCGGTACCGGCGATGCCCATCTGGCGGACTGGACCTCTATGGCCTGGGTGGCCGCCGGCCGCCAGGAGGGGAGCTTCTACCTTTTATTTAAATGGTATGCCGATTTTTACGGTCCGCCGGAACGGGGGGACCTGTACTATATGGAGACCGGCCGGCGGGAAGAGGTCCGGGTCCGAAAGATCGAAGCCCCCTTCCTCCAGGAGCTGGGCCGCCAGAGCCAGGCCCTGTGCCAGTCCTTCCTGAGCAAGATCAGCGAGAACGCCATCGACTTCTTTGGAGAGAACGAGTTCGAGTTCAGCCAGATCAGCCGCATCCTGGCCCTCCTGGACGAGAACCCCGGCCAGGAGCTGGAGGCCTTCGACTGGTACTTTGACCGGGAGACCGACAGCGAGAAGTCCGTTCACTGCGCCACTGTGTCCGCCTTCTTCCGGTCCGTCCAGGCGGTGGAGGAGATCGTCTACCGGGTGGTGGAGACCGACGGGCGGGAATATGCCGTCCACCATATGCACACCGGGGACTTCCTCACCATCCTGAACTTCATCTCGGCCTCCATCGACACCCGCCGCCTGACAGAGCTGGCCGACCTCTTCCAGGAGCTGGCCGACACCTTCTGCTGTGAGCCCATGAAGGCCCCCCACCTGGGGATGAATGTGGGCCGGTCCATGAAGAATCTCACGGAACTGGGCCGCATCCGCTGGCTGCGCATCGAGGGCCAGGGCCGTCAGAAGCTCCTGCGGGAGCTCTACTGCCGCCGGGCCCCCCGGACGGCCTGGGAGGTCTTTCACCGGTGGCAGGGGGACCTGTACTTCACGGTCCTCTCCGCCTCGCCCATCCGGGGGCTGGACCGGGGGGTCTATCTCCTGAGCCGGTTTGAGGACCGCCGGGGGATGGACATCACCGACCTCTTCTGGCTGGAGAATATCGCCGGAGGGGTGGTCCACCGGTGCGACGGGGAATTTTTTGAAGAGCTGCTGGATATGCTCAACCGGGAGCCCTGCCGGGGCATCGCCCTCCACGGGGGCCGCCGCCGGTCGGCCGACCTGCTGGCCACCTATCACGATCTGCTGAAGGAGGCCTACCACAAGGTCCACCGGGGCTTTATCCAGCGCAGACCATCGGAAAAGGAAAAGATCTATTGATCCAACGGGAGTTGGCATAGAATGGAGGTTATCATATGGAGTTTGTGAAACTGCGCATCGAAGAGGAAGTGGCCATCGTCACCATTGACCGGCCCAAGAGCATGAACGCCCTGAACAACCAGGTCTACGAGGAGATCATCGCCAACCTGGAGGCGGTGGAGAAGATGGATGACGTGAAGGTGGTCATCCTCACCGGCGCCGGGGAAAAGGCCTTTGCCGCCGGTGCGGACATCGCCCAGATGGTCAACCAGGACGCCATGGAGGGCCGCTACCTGGGCGGCCTGTGCCACCGCTCTGCCTACCTGCTGGAGAATATGCGCCAGGTCACCATCGCCGCCGTCAACGGCTTTGCCCTGGGGGGCGGCTGTGAGCTCACCCTGGCCTGCGACATTCGCGTGGCTGCGGAGAACGCCCGGTTCGCCCTGCCCGAGGTGGGTCTGGGCATCATCCCCGGCGGCGGCGGCACCCAGCGTCTGAGCCGCATCATCGGCGTGGGCCGTGCCAAGGAGCTCATCTTCACCTGCGACCAGGTGGATGCCCAGGAGGCCTACCGGCTGGGTCTGGCCAACCATGTGGTCCCCCTGCCCGAGCTGATGGACTACTGCATGGCCATGGCGAAGAAGATCGCCTCCAAGGCCAGCTACGCCGTGTCCGTGGCCAAGGCAGCCATCAACACCAGCGAGAACGTGGACCTGCCCAGCGGCTGTGCCCGGGAGCAGGATCTGCTGGGCCTGCTCTTTGCCACCCACGACAAGAAGGAGGGCATGGAGGCCTTCCTGGAGCGCCGGAAGCCCAACTTCAAAGACTTTTAACGGTACGTGCAAGGGGCGCAAGCCCCATTTTCCGGACATCCGGGAAAAGGTTACAAATTCGTTAAAATGCCCATGGGCAGAGTGACCAAGGGGAAAAACCCTTGCGGTACAACGGTTTTATAAGAAATTATCAGGCTGGACTGGAGAAGTTCAGCCTGATTTTTTGTGTAAGATTACGAAAAATCTTGAAATATTTACGATTTAGTTACAAAATCAAACGATTTGATGACAACTGAGCCAAATAAGTGTTACAAATAGAAACGAAAGTTTGTTGGGTTGTTACAAAGAATTGGGACCAGGTCCCATTTTTACCCCCAATTCGGGAATTTGAAATCCCCCCTGCCCCTGTGTTATAATCCCCAAAGCAAGCGCAAGCCGATCTTTCTGCGAGAGACAGACGCAGACCACCCCCCAAACCCAGGACCGGGAGGAACCCCCAGCCCCTTCGTGCGCTTGGAAGATGCGGCAGGGAGGACCCGCTCCGTGAGAACAGGAGTATATACGCTATGAGAAAATATCTGTTTTCCGCCCTGCTTTGCATGGTGATGCTGGTAGGTATGGTGCCCTCCGCTTTTGCGGCCACCAACTACGAAGAGTGCATGAATGCCATCGCTGAGCAGAAGGCCATTCAGGCCCAGGCCCACGCCCAGGCCAATGCGCTCCGCAAGCAGGGCTACGCTGACAGCAGCACCGGCATCCAGGCAGTCAAGGCCACCTGGAATGCAGCCCAGGCCAAGATCGTGGATAACCAGAACCTGTCCAAGTACACCTGGGAGGACATCCGCATCCTGACCACCACCGTCTACAACGAGGCCGGCCAGACCACCGAGCAGCTCCGCCAGTACGTGGCCCGTGTGGCCCTGAACCGGGTGGAGGACAAACGCTTCCCCAGCACCGTCTACGGTGTCATCACCCAGCCCGGCCAGTACAACACCCGCTACGCCACCATGGAGGCTGCCAACGCCATCAAGGCCAAGGATGCCGCCAACGGCACCAAGTACTGGAACCACTGCAAGTGGTCCGTGATGGAGGCCATGCGGGGCAACACCGAAATGCCCAAGAACGTCCTGTATCAGGCAAACTTCACCCAGGGCAGCGGCCTGTGGAAGTCCGTGTACTTCAACAGCGGCTGGTTCGCCAGCACCAGCTACTTCTGCTACGGCTAACTGATTTACCCCCGAGGCAATGCCTCGGGGGTTTTTCTCTTGCGGCCCCTGCATACCTGGACCTGACGGATCGTGTGATCGCCCCCTCATCAGTCTGCTTCGCAGACAGCTTCTCCCCCGGGGAGAAGCCTTGTCTTCGGACGACAGAAGCCTTCTCCCTGGGGAGAAGGTGGCTCGCCGTCAGGCGAGACGGATGAGGGGTCCGGGACTTGACAAACCTCCCCCCACGGTCTACTATTTTCCTTGGAAACAAACCATGGGAAAGGAGACCACGGGTCATGCACCTGAGCTTTTTTCATATCATCGGCCTGCTGGCCACCATCCTGCTCATCATCTCCATCGGCATCTGCTCCGGCAAGAAGGTGAAGTCGGCGGCCGACTTTGCCAGCGGGGGCAGCAAGGCGGGAGCCTGGATCGTCTGCGGGGCCATCATGGGCACCCTGGTCAGCGGTCAGGCCACCATCGGCACCGCCCAGCTGGCCTTCTCCTACGGCCTGTCCGCCTGGTGGTTCACCCTGGGCTCGGGCATCGGCTGCCTGATTTTGGCCCTGGGCTTTGCCCGGTCTTACCGGGAGAGCGGCTGCTCCACCCTTCTGCAGATCGTCTCCAGGGAGTACGGGGGAAAGGCCGAGCGTCTGGGGAGCATCTTCTGCTCCGTCGGCATCTTCATCAGCGTGGTGGCCCAGGTCCTGTCGGCCACCGCCCTCCTCATCACCATCACCCCCATGGGCCATCTCCCAGCCGCCATCCTGTCCATCGCCCTCATGGCGGTCTACGTCATCTTCGGGGGTATGTGGGGGGCTGGGTTGGGTGGTGTGGCCAAGCTCATTTTATTATATGTCTCTTCCATCCTGGGTGGTATCCTGGTCTTCGGATTGGCCGGGGGCCTGGGAGGACTGACAGACAGCCTCCGCACCCTCCTGGAGGGGACCACCCTGGGTGCTGTGAACGGTCTCACCGATGAGATCGGCATCGGGGAGCGGTACGGCTCCCTGGTGGCCCGTGGGGTGGGCAAGGACATCGGCTCCTGTATCTCCCTGCTGCTGGGTGTTCTGTCCACCCAGACCTACGCCCAGGCCATCTGGTCGGGCAAGACCCACCGGGCGGCGAAAAAAGGTGCCCTCCTGAGCGCCTTTCTCATCCCTCCCATCGGCATCGCCTGCATCCTCATCGGCCTCTATATGCGGGGCCAGTGCATCACCGCCGATGAGGCAGCTGCCCTCACCGCAGCGGGGCAGGCCATCCCTGAGGGCCTCATCCCACTGGAATCCACCGCCCAGGTCTTCCCCATGTTCGTGGTCCACTGTATGCCCGACCTGTTGGGGGGCATCGTCCTGGGCACCCTGTTCATCACCGTGGTGGGGGGCGGCTCCGGCTTGGCCCTGGGCATGGCCTCCATCCTGGTCACCGACATCTTCCAGCCCAAGTGGCCCCAGATCCGGGAGAAGGGCTGGACCCTCACCGTCTCCCGGTCCACCATCCTGGTCATCCTGGTGGTGGCCGCCGGTGTGGCCGTCCTGGTCCCGGGGGCCATGATCAATGACTTCGGGTTCCTGTCCATGGGCCTTCGTGGTGCCGTGGTCTTTCTGCCCATGTGCGGCGGCCTGTGGCTCCGGGGGAAGATCCCCAGCCGGTTCGCCCTGGCCTCCATCATCGCCGGACCCATTGCCGTCCTGGCGGGGAGGGTCCTGGCCCTGCCCTTTGACCCCCTCTTTGTAGGCATGGCGGTCTGCCTGGTCATCATGGGGTTGGGGTTGGCAAAGGGCCCCAAGGTGTGATATAATACCTTATTCAGACAAAAAAGGAGTGCAGTACTATGTTAGGCGCTATGATTGGAGATATCATCGGTTCCGTCTACGAGTGGAACAACTGGAAAGACAAGCGGTTCAAGCTCTTCCACCCCCAGTGCCGCATGACCGACGACAGTGTCATGACGGCGGCGGTGGCCTCTGCCCTCCTGAGCAGTGACCTTCACGACCTGGAGATGTTCAAGGAGAACCTGGTGGCCGAGATGCACCGGTTCGGCAAGGCCTATCCCGGCCTGGGCTACGGGCCCCGGTTCGAGAAGTGGCTGGTCCAGGGGAGCACCCAGCCCTACGGCAGTCTGGCCAACGGCAGCGCCATGCGGGTCTCTCCCGTGGCCTGGGTGGCCGAGACCATGGAGGAGTGCCTGGCCCTGGCCAAGGCCTCTGCCGAGGTGACCCACGACCACCCCGACGGCATCGCCGGCGCCCAGGCGCTGGCGGGCGCGGTCTTCCTGGCCCGGATGGGGGAGCGGAAGGAGGTCATCCGGGACTTTGTGGAGAACTACTACTTCCTGGACTTCACCCTGGACGGTATCCGGGAGGAGTACCAGTTTGATGTGTCCTGCGCCGGCAGCGTCCCCCAGGCCATCGTGGCCTTCCTGGAGGCCACCGGCTTCGAGGATGCCATCCGCAACGCCGTGTCCATCGGGGGCGACAGCGACACCATCGCCTGCATGGCCGGTGCCGTGGCGGCGGCCTTCTACGGCATCCCCAAGGACATCCGGGAGGAGGCCGGACCCTTCATCGACGGGGAGGTCCGGAATGTCCTGGACCGGTTCACCCGTCTGTACTGAGGTGGCCGGATGAAAAACACCACCTTATGCTACATCCAGCGGGAGGGGCAGTACCTCATGCTCCACCGGGTGAAAAAGAAAAACGATGTGAACCAGGACAAGTGGGTGGGCATTGGCGGCAAGTTTGAGGACAGGGAGAGTCCCGAGGACTGCCTCCTGCGGGAGGTCTTTGAGGAGACCGGCCTGACCCTGACCCGCTACGCCTATCGGGGTCTGGTGACCTTTGTCTCCGACCAATGGGAGACCGAGTATATGCACCTCTTCACCGCCGACGAATTCCGGGGGGAGATAGGCCCCTGCGATGAGGGGGACCTGGAGTGGGTGGACAAGGACAAGGTGAAGGACCTGCCCATCTGGGTGGGGGACAAGATCTTCCTGGACCTGCTGACCAGAGAGGTCCCCTTCTTCTCCCTGAAGCTGGCCTATGAAGGGGAGACCCTGGTGGAGGCTGTGCTGAATGGGCAGGCCATTTCCATCGATATTTGACCAGGCCCCCTCATCAGTCACCTGCGGTGACAGCTTCTCCCCAGGGAGAAGCCTTGTCGCTGCATGAGAAGTAAGCCTTCTCCTGGGGGAGAAGGTGCCCCGAAGGGGCGGATGAGGGCGAACTTGCCAGGATTCCCCAAAGGTAACGAAAAAACCCGCCCAATGGGCGGGTTTTCCATGTTTTACAGCAGCTTTTCAAGATCAGATTCCCCATACACCGTCAGCCCCAGCTCCTTCAATGCCTTGGCCGTGAGGCCGTCCCCTGCCACCAGGGTCTTGGTAAAGGTGCCGTCGTAGACCTGCCCCCGGCCGCAGGAGGGGCTGCGCTCCTTCAGCAGGGCGGCGGTGCAGCCGGTGACCTGGGCCAGGCGGGCCACCTCCTGGGCACCCCGGGTAAACTGGGCGGTCACATCTGCGCCCTCCCGGTTCACCACCCGGTCCCCGACGATCTCTGCCGGGACCCGTGGGGTGGGCAGCCCCCCGAAGATCTCGGCGCAGGCGGGGATGCAGTCATGGCGGGCCAGAAGCTCCGCCAGCTGGGGGAGCTCGTTGCTCTTGCCGTCGTACCGGCAGCCCACCCCCATGAGGCAGGCGCTCACCAGGATCTTCATCTTACTTCAGGGCGGCCTCCCAGTCGGCCTCCTTAAAGCCCACCAGGACCTTGCTGTCGGTGACCACCAGGGGACGCTTCACCAGCATACCGTCGGAAGCCAGCAGGGCGAACTGCTCCTCCTCGGGCATCTCCTTCAGCTTCTGGGAGAGCTCCATGGACCGGTAGAGCTGGCCGCTGGTGTTGAAGAACTTCTTCAGGGGCAGGCCGCTCCGGGCGTGCCAGTCCTTCAGCTCGGCCAGGGTGGGGTTGTCCTCCTTGATGTCACGGAAGGTGTAGCCCACCTGGTTTTCGTCCAGCCACTTCTGGGCCTTCTTGCAGGTGGTGCAGCGGGGATAGCAGACAAACAGCATGGGTGTTTCCTCCTCTGTGTTGATTTCTACCCTATATGATAAAGGAGGAAAGGGAGAATTGCAATCCCTTTCCCTTCGTGTTACAATAGAGTATCCATGAAAAGGAGGACGACCCATGAAGAAAACCATCGCTGCTCTGGTCTGCGCACTGGCCCTGGTGCTCACCCTGCTGCCTGCCCCGGCCTCGGCCTCCGGCCTGTTCTTCCTGGGGGTCAACGACACCCTGACCCCCCAGTCCTCCCAGACCACCCCCATCCACTCCGGGGGGTGGGTGTATGTCCCCGTCACGGCCCTCAGCAGCCGGGTCACCGGGGTCAACTTCGGGGTGTACTACGGCTTTACCGAGAACAACGAGAGCCTCATCCTCTATAACCTGTCCGGCAAGAATATGACCTTCCACCTGACCGATGGCACGGCCACCGCCGAGGGGGCCAGTCCGCCGGTCCCCGCCAGGGTCATCGTCCGGGGTGGGATCTACTATGTGCCGGCCTACGCCGTCTGCCAGTATTTCGGTCTGGTCTACTCCTACAATACCACCGAGTACGGCCCCCTCCTGCGCATCAAGGACAGCAAGGCCATCCTGGGGGACCCCCTCTTCATCAACTCCACCGCATCCATGATGCGCAGCCGATACAACGCCTACCAGGCCAGCCTGACCCCGCCCGAACCGGAAAAACCCGCCCCCAAGTTCTCCCTGTATGTGGGGGTGCGGGGAGCCGCCGGGACGGACATGACCGCCCTCTTCAACGGTCTGGCCAACGTCCGGGCCTCTGCCCTGGTCTTTTTCCCGGCAGAGTCGGTCATCGACTGCGCCGACCAGATCCGCCAGGCCGCCGGCCGTGGCCACCGGGTGGGCCTGATCCCCAGCGGGGACACCCCGGAGGCCCGCCTGGCCAGTGTGCAGAAGGGAGCTGCCCTGGTGGAGAAGATCATCCGTCAGGAGGTCTGGTTCGTCCTGGGCAGTGACCAGGTCCTCACCGATGCCGGGTATCTGTGCTGGTCTGCCGGTCTCAACGTGGCCGCCTCGGGAAGCTCCACCCAGTTCTACGACAGCATCGTGAAGTACGGCGAGGGGAAGTCGGGCATCCGGGTCCTTCTGGACGGCCGGGCCAGCGGAAGCAATCTGGCCGCCGCCCTGCGGGAGCTCCATTTGGACGGAGACACCTTCCTGGCCCCTCGGGAGACGAGATATTAAAACTTGCAAAAAAACGATTGCAAAAGTTATTTAACTGTGTTATAATTGGATCAAGAAAGCAGAAGGCACCGTACACCCTTGGACCACCGGCCCAGAGGATGGGCGGTGCCTTTTCGGTTTGGAGCGACAAAAGGAGGACCGCCATGAAAAAGAGAATGATATCCTTGAGCCTGTCCCTGGTTCTGGCCCTTGGGCTTGCCGTCCCCGCCGGGGTCGCCATGGGTGACCCGGAGAATCTGTCCGCCAGCGGGGTCTTTACTGCTGTGGTGGATGAGAAGGGAACCTTGTACACCTTTGGCAGCAACAACTACGGCCAGCTGGGCAGTGACAACCGGGCCAACTCGGAGGACGAGTACGGCACCCCGGAGCAGACCGTTCCCCTGGCTGTCCTGGAGGACGTGAAGGCTGTGGCCCTGGGGGACTTTCACGGGGCAGCCATTAAGGAAGACGGGACCCTGTGGACCTGGGGCTGCAACGACAACGGCCAGGTAGGGAAGAAGAAGGTCAACGACAAGGACGTCATGTGGTACAGGGCCAGGATCCTTCCTCGTCGCCTGGTGACCCCTTACCAGTCTGTCCCTGTTCAGATCATGGAGGATGTGGCCCAGGTCAGTGCTGGAGACTACTTCACCGCTGCCGTCAAGACCGATGGGACCCTTTGGATGTGGGGCGGCAACAACTACGGCCAGTTGGGCACCAACTATGAGAATGACCAGAAGACCAAGGCTGGGAACTGCCGGAAGGAACCCACCTTTGTGATGGAAGATGTGGCCGACGTGGCCTGCGGTGCCTACCATACCCTGATCCTGAAGACCGACGGCACCCTGTGGGCCTGCGGCAGCAATGAATACAGCCAGTTGGGCATCGCCGGTGTGCCCGACCAGCCTGTGCCCGTTCAGGTGATGACCGATGTGGCGGCCATCAGCGCCGGTGGATTCTGCTCCGCTGTCATCAAGACCGATGGCACCCTTTGGACCTGGGGACAAAACGACCAGGGGCAGTTGGGACTGGGAGATACCCGGGACCGCCATGAGCCCACCCAGGTCATGGAAAACGTGGCCCAGATCTCTGCCGGCGGCTACCACATGACCGCCATCACCACCGACGGCACCCTCTGGGCCTGGGGCAACGACCGCCAGAATCAGCTGGGCACCGGTCAGCCCGCCGACCGGGAGGCCTGGGAGACCAAGCCTGTCCAGGTGATGACCGATGCGGCCCTGGTGGATGCCGGTACCTGGTCCACCTTGGCGGTGAAGACCGATGGAACTGTCTGGACCTGGGGCACTGACCTCAGCGGCCAGCTGGGTCTGGACGGAAAGACCGACCTGACTGATGAGGACGGGTATCCCGTCCAGTCTGTCCCGGCGGAGCTGGAGGGGCTGAAGGTGAAACTGCCTTGACCAACGTGGTAGTGACCTGGGGAGTTACAATCCCTCCGTCTCGCCTGACGGCGAGCCACCTCCCTGGAGGTGAATTGGCCAAAGGCCAAGAGAGGCTGGCCTGGGCCATTGCACAAGGGAGGCTGAGGCGAGTGCGAACCTCAAGGCTCCCCTGTGCAAGGGGAGCTGTCAGCGAAGCTGACTGAGGGGTTGTAAACCTGAAGTGAATTGCCTGTGTTTGGCGACTTTGCATAATCTGCACAGAAATACCTGCCTTTTGGTGGGTGTTTCTTGTTACAATCACGAAAATACATTTTTGGCGAAAATATTGCAAAAAAGGGTTGCAATCTCGCTCTGGTATGTTATTATGTTAGTGCTTTAGTACGATAGAGTATTGAACCAACTCTACCAGATTTCTTTTAGGAGTGTTAAAATTATGAAGAAGTATCTTGCTCTGATCCTGGCTCTGGCCATGGGCTGCTCCCTGCTGACCGCCTGCGGCGGCGGCGAGACCGAACCCGCACCCGAAGACACCGCGGAAGAGACCGCTCTGGTCTACGCGGTTGAGGCTGGCTCCGCCGGCGAGGCAGTGGCCGGTGAGAACGGCTTTGAGTTCAACTCCGTGGCTTCCCAGGCTGACGCTCTGATGGAAGTTGCCTCCGGCACCTCCGATGCCGCCATCATCGACCTGCTGATGGCAGGTGCCATGATCGGCGAAGGCACCAGCTATCCCGACCTGGTCACCGGCGAAGAGCTGACCACCGAAGAGTACGGCGCAGGCTGCCGCCTGGAGTCCGACCTGACCGCTTACATCAACTGGGTCATGGCTGAGGCTTATGCTGACGGCACCATGCAGACCATCGCTGAGACCTACGGCGTCCAGGCTGCTCTGGTGGAGCAGGCTGCTATGGAAGAGCCCGAGATCGCTGC
>JAFVUT010000226.1 GCA_017502545.1 Ruminiclostridium sp. | reverse complement strand
CTGCCCGGCGCTCTGTTCGTTGTCGACCCCCGCAAGGAGCGCAACGCTATCAACGAAGCTCGCAAGCTGAACATCCCCATCGTCGCTATCGTCGACACCAACTGTGATCCCGACGAGATCGACTACGTCATCCCCGGCAACGACGACGCTATCCGCGCTATCCGCCTGATCTCTTCCGTCATGGCCAACGCCATCCAGGAAGGCAAGCAGGGCGCTGACGCTGCTGAGAAGGCTGAGGAAGCTGAGGCTTAATCACCACGAAACCCCGCACGTGCCCGTGAAAACGGGCACGTGTTTCGGATTATAACGTAACCCAAATACATAAAATTGGAGGAAATTACCATGGCATTTACTGCTGCTGATGTTAAGAACCTGCGCGAAATGACCGGCGTTGGTATGCTGGACTGCAAGAAGGCACTGGCTGAGACCGACGGCGACATGGACAAGGCTGTTGAGTACCTGCGCGAGAAGGGCCTGGCTGCTGCTCAGAAGAAGGCTGGCCGTATCGCTGCTGAGGGTATCGCATACGCTGAAGTTTTCGAGGGCGGCGCTGCTCTGGTCGAGGTCAACTCCGAGACCGACTTCGTTGCTAAGAACGACAAGTTCGTCGACTTCGTCAAGGACGTCTGCTACGTCGTTGGCAAGTGGGGTCCCGAGAACCTGGAAGCTCTGCTGGCTCTGCCTTACCGCAAGACCGGCCTGACCGTTCAGCAGGCTCTGCAGGAGATCGTCCTGTCCATCGGTGAGAACATCCAGATCCGCCGCTTCGAGCGTTACTACACCGGCACCACCGTCGCTTACAACCACATGGGCGGCCGTATCGGCGTTCTGCTGAACATGGAAGTCTCCGAGGGCCTGGAGAACAACGAGACCGTCATCGAGCTGGGCAAGGACATCGCTATGCAGATCACTGCTATGCGTCCCGCATTCCTGGACAAGTCCGAGGTTTCCGACGAGACCCTGGCTAAGGAGCGCGAGATTCAGATGGCACAGCTGGCCAACGACCCCAAGATGGCTGCAAAGCCCGACAAGGTCAAGGAAGGCATCGTCAACGGCAAGATGGGCAAGTTCTTCGAGGAGAACTGCCTGATGCAGCAGGCTTTCGTTAAGGAGAACAAGATCTCCGTCGAGAAGCACGTTGCTGAGGTCGCAAAGCAGCTGGGCGGCACCATCGCTGTCAAGGGCTACTTCCGTTTCGAGAAGGGCGAGGGCCTGGAGAAGAAGCAGGAGAACTTCGCAGAAGAGATCGCAAAGCAGCTGGGCCAGGCATAATCTGCCCCTGCACGTTACTGCTGAATATAAGAAGAGGGTTCGGTTTTTCCGAACCCTCTCTTTTTATTTGACCGTTTTCTTCATAATGCTGGGGAAACAATCCACCTCAAACTGCTCACAGGTCAGGCACTTGGAGATGGCCGGGGCATCCTCCCGAGGGACCCGCACCCACCCAAACTGCTCGTAGTATGCCGGTACTTTTCCCACCAGCCAGATCTCGGTCCCGCCCAGGTTACGGGCCTCCTGCTCTGCCAGGGCCAGCAGTTTCCGGCCGATACCGGTCTTCCGAACGTCCTCCCGGACAGCCAGACACTCCAGACAGCAGTGTCCCTTGCGAATGCCGAACTGGCAGGCTCCCGCCAGCCCCTGTTCATCGTCCCACCGCCAGAGCTTTTTGGCGGTCTCCGGGGCGGTTTCGCTGGGCTTGACCTCCAGCCCGCTGTCCCGGAACAATACCGAAAGGGGATAATACTCGTTGGTCTCTTTGATGTGATCCATGGTAAGCACCTCTCTTTGGTCCTATCCTATCAGTCTTTTTTATGCTTGTAAAGACTTCCTTTCCGAGGCCTTGATCCTTTGCCTGTCCATAAAAAAGCTCCCCGAATGGATCGGGGAGCTTTTCTGCATCTGCGGAAGGAAGGAGAAAGGAGATGAACACAGATGCAGGGAAAAGGTCAGAGTCGATATACATCCTTGGGGTCCAGGGTGGAGACATGGTTGGCCTCCAGGGCGGCGATGGCCACGTCGGCCTTGTCGGGGCGGATGACCACCACAGCGTGGCCGTCCTTGCTGCCCACGAAGGCGTACATATACTCCACGGAGACGTTCACATTGGCCAGGATATCCAGCACACCGGTGAGGCCGCCGGGACGGTCATCAATGACAGCGGCCAGAACGTCGTTCTGCTTGACGATGAAGTGATGCTCCCGCAGGACCTCACAGGCCTTGTCGGGGTCGTTGACGATGAGGCGGAGAATGCCGAACTCGGAGGTGTCAGCCAGGGAGAGGGCACTCATGTCGATGCCGCTCTCGCCCAGGACCTTGGTGACCTCGCTGAGCTGGCCGGGGGCGTTTTCCACGAAAACGGAGATCTGCTTGATTAACATAATGATACCCTCCTTAGATCTTGCGCTTGTCGATGATACGAACAGCCTTACCTTCGCTGCGGGCGATGGTCTTGGGGTTCACCAGATGGACCTTGGCACCGATGCCCAGCATGGAGCGGAGCTGTGCCACGATGTTCTTTTCGATCCGTTCCACGGAACGGATATCGTCGGAGAAGAGGGCCTCGCTCATTTCCACGTTGATGTCCAGGGTGTCGGTGTTGTTCTCGCGGCCCACGATGATCTGGTAGTTGGGGGTGATATCCCCACCGCTGACCTTCAGCAGGACTTCCTCGATCTGGGACGGGAAGACGTTGACGCCGCGGATGATGAGCATATCGTCGGAGCGGCCCATGGGCTTTGCCATGCGGACGTGGGTGCGGCCGCAGGCGCAGGGTTCACGGTTGAGCACGCAGATGTCCTTGGTGCGGTAGCGCAGCAGGGGGAAGGCCTCCTTGGTGATGGAGGTGAAGACCAGCTCGCCCTTGGTGCCGTCGGGGAGGACCTCGCCGGTGTCGGGGTCGATGATCTCGGCAATGAAGTGGTCCTCGCAGATGTGCATACCGGCCTGCTCGGTGCATTCATAAGAGACGCCGGGACCGGAGAGCTCGGTGAGGCCGTAGATGTCATAGGCCTTGATGCCCAGCTTGTTCTCAATATCCCGGCGCATGTCCTCGGACCAGGCTTCGGCGCCGAAGATACCGGCCTTCAGATGGATCTTATCCTGGAGGCCACGCTCGTGGATGGACTCAGCCAGGTACGCTGCGTAAGAAGGCGTGCAGCACAGAATGGTGGAGCCCAGGTCCTCCATGAACTGGAGCTGACGGTCGGTGTTGCCGGAGGACATGGGGAGGGTCAGGGAGCCCACCTTGTGGGAGCCGCCGTGGAGACCGGCACCGCCGGTAAACAAGCCGTAGCCGTAAGCCACGTGGACCACATCGTCCTTGGTGCCGCCGGCTGCCATGATGGCACGGGCGCAGCAGTCTTCCCACAGGTCCACGTCGTGCTGGGTGTAGTAAGCCACCACCCGCTTGCCGGTGGTGCCGGAGGTGGAGTGGATGCGGACGCATTCGCTCAGGGGCTTTGCCATGAGGCCGTAGGGATAGCACTCCCGCAGGTCGTCCTTGGTGACAAAGGGGAGCTTGTGCAGGTCCTCGATGCCCTTGATGTCATCGGGGGACACCCCCTTGTCTTCCATCTTCTTCCGGTAGTAGGGGACGTTGTCCCACACATGCTTGACCTGCTTGACCAGGCGCTCACTCTGGAGGGCGCGAAGCTGGTCCTGGGGCATGGTTTCGATTTGAGGTTGATACATTGCCATTCCGATCATCCTTTTCCTATGAATTTCTGCGTTGATTATGATGCCATAACTTTTTCCTTATGAACAAAGTATACGGCAGAGCAGAACAATTGTCAAGTCCTATTTTACACATTATGATAAAACGAATAAAACCCTTCGTCAAATGATATCTTATATGAGAAACAAGATGCGTCAATATGGTTTATAATATAGTGTTGACTTTTTAATGAGGTAGTGGTATTCTAATATGCGAAACAAGATGATGCAATTCGGTACTCAGTGAGGAGGGAAGACCTATGACCGCATCCATGTCCCAACCGAACAGAGCCGTCCGTCCCCAGAAGCTGGGGGAGGAGATCGTCAACGCCATTACCCACGGTGTGGGAGCCCTCCTGGCCATTGCCGGGCTGGTCCTCCTGGTGGGGAAGGCCGCCCGATTCGGCACCGCCATCCACGTGGTCTCCGTGACCTTGTTCGGGTCTGCCATGATCCTGCTCTATCTGTGCTCCTGCCTCTACCATGCCCTGGCTGAGTGCAAGGGCAAGCGGGTTTTCCAGGTCCTGGACCATTGTACCATCTTTCTGCT
>JAFVUT010000225.1 GCA_017502545.1 Ruminiclostridium sp. | reverse complement strand
TCATGGCCAAGGACCAGGCAGGCTGCCCCCTGGGCACCACCCTGGTGGTCCGGGATCTCTTCTACAACACCCCCGCCCGCCTGAAATTCATGAAGCGGGACGCCGCCGAAGGGGCTGCCGTCTTTGCCCTGGTCCAGAAGCTGGCCCTCTCCCACCCGGAGGTGGCTCTGAAGTTCATCCGGGACGGCAAGCAGGAGCTCCTCTCCCCCGGTGACGGCAAGCTGAAGTCGGCCATGTACGCCGTCTTCGGCCGGGACATCGCCCTGGGGTTCACCCCCGTCCGCAGTGAGGCCGAGGAGGTCACCGTGTCCGGTTTCGTCTCCCTGCCCGCCTGCTGCCGGGGCACCCGCAGCTATCAGCACTTCTTTGTGAACGGCCGCCAGGTGAAGTCCCGCCTGCTGATGACCGCCCTGGAAAAGG
This sequence comes from Ruminiclostridium sp., assembly GCA_017502545.1. Classification (GTDB taxonomy): domain Bacteria; phylum Bacillota; class Clostridia; order Oscillospirales; family Oscillospiraceae; genus Evtepia. The sequence goes on along the minus strand of JAFVUT010000225.1, from coordinate 4,808 downwards.
CCTATGAGAACCAGAAGATGGTGGGCAAGTTCCCCGGCTGTGTCCTCCAGATCGACATCAAGCCCTCCACCGTGGATGTGAACGTCCACCCGGCCAAGACCGAGGTGAAGTTCCTCTACGAGCGGAAGGTCTTCGACGGGGTCTACTATGCCGTCCTCTCCGCCCTGAAGGGGGAGGACCGCCACCCCAGCATAGACCTCCCCGCCCCCCCCAAGGCACCCACTCCCCCGCCTGTGGCTCCTGCCCCGGCCCCCAAGGCCCCTGTGAGCGGGGGCGGTGGATTCGCCCGCATGACCGCCCAGGAGTTTCGGAAGAGCACCTCTCTCCGGGACAGCGGGAAGCCCTCGGCTCCCTCCATCCTGAAGCCGGTGGAGAAGGCATACACCCCTCCGTACACCCCCCCTGGGACCTTCAAACCGGACTTTTCCCCCAAATCCTCCGGGAAATCCACAGTTTCCCCTGCAAATGTGGAAAAACCGGTGGAAATTGTTGAAAAACCCAAGGTACCGCCGGTGGATACACCCCGTGCACCCCTGGATACACCCCCTGTTCCTCCCACCCCCCAGCCCGAACCGGAACAGATCCGAATGCCGGCTCCCCCGGTGGAGCCTGTCCGGGAAGAACCGGTCCCCCCACCCCCTCCCGTGGTGGAGGAAGCCCCCTGGCGGCTGGCCGGTGAGGTGCTGAACACCTACCTCATCGTGGAGCGGGGAGAGGAGATCCTTTTGATCGACAAGCACGCCGCCCACGAGCGGCTGAACTTTGACCGGATGAAGGCCGAAGGTTATGAGCCCATGGCCCAGACCCTCCTGGCCCCCGTGGTCTTCACCCCCTCTCCCGAGGAGGGGGCCGCTCTCCTGGAGAACCTGGACCTGCTGGAGCGGTACGGCTTTGCCTGCTCTGACTTTGGCGGGGGCTCCCTGGCCGTCCGGGAGGTCCCGGACTATCTGGAGCCCGGCCAGGCGGAGGAGGCCCTGTGCGAGATCGCATCCCAGCTCCTCCTGGGAGACCCCACCGACCCGGACAGCGCCCGGGATGCCGTCCTCCATACCATGGCCTGCAAGGCTGCGGTGAAGGGCGGCCAGAAGAACAGCCGGGAGGAGCTCATGGTAGTGGCCCGTGCTGTGGTTACCGGTCAGGTGAAGTACTGTCCCCACGGCCGCCCGGTGGCCATCACCATGACGAAAGCCCAGCTGGAACGACAGTTTAAGCGGGCGTAAGGTGGGCCGATGAAGGCATCGGCCCCTACAGGCGTGGTACCACGCCATGTAGGGAACAGCCTTGGCTGTTCCGCTCGTCCCCGCACCCACGTCGGAACGGTCAAGACCGTTCCCTACATGGGATATCGTAACATATTGTAGGGGCGATTCACGAATCGCCCGCCACCCAAAGGGTTCATCTATGTTTCGCCAGGAAGGAGAGAAACCATGCCTCCCAAGATCGTTGTCGTCTGTGGCCCCACCGCCACGGGAAAAACCAAATTAGGCGTTGCCCTGGCCAAGGCCCTGGGGGGTGAGGTGGTCTCCGCCGACTCCATGCAGATCTACCGCAACATGGCCATCGGCACGGCCTGCCCCTCGGAAGAGGAGAGGGAGGGGATCCCCCACCACATGATGGCCATTGCCGACCCGGGGGACAACTACAGTGTGGCCCGGTATGTGGAGGAAGCCGCAGCCTGCGTGGACGACATCCTGGCCCGGGGCAAGGTCCCCATCCTGGTGGGAGGCACCGGCCAGTACATCGACTCCCTCTGCGCCGGCCGCACCTTCTCGGCCTTCCGGCCGGAGAGCGGTCAGCGGGAACGGCTCCAGAAGATGGCCGCCCAGGGAGGCCTGCCCGGATTGTGGGAGGACCTGCAGAAAATCGACCCGGAGGCCGCCGAAAAGCTCCACCCCAACGATGAGCGCCGGATCATCCGTGCGTTGGAGATCTGGTACGAGACCGGCAAGACCATCACCCAACACAACCGGGAGACCCAGGCCATCCCGCCCCGGTATGAGGCCTGCACCATCACCCTCACCTACGCCGACCGGGCCGATCTCTATGCCCGGATCGACCGGCGGGTGGACGTGATGATGGAGATGGGCCTGGTGGAGGAAGTGAAGGCCCTTCTGGCATCCGGTGTTCCCGCCCACTGCACCGCCATGCAGGCCATCGGCTACAAGGAGATGACCGATGCGGTGGCGAACAATGGGGACCTTCAGGCTGCCGCCGAGGAGGTCAAGCTCCGCTCCCGCCAGTATGCCAAGCGACAGCTCACCTGGTTCCGACGGAACAGGGAAGCGCATTGGATATATTTGCCAAAAGAGCCAGATTTTACATCCGTCCTCCGGGATTCGACAGAATTTCTCCGGGAGAAGGGATTAGGATAGACGCATCCCATAGAAAAAGGAGTGCGTCACTATGCAGACAGCAACCGCAGTACAAACCAGAAAACGCAACTTACAGGACTTATTACTCTCCAAGCTCCGCCGCAGCCGGATGGGGGCCACGGTCTTTTTGGTCAATGGCTTCCAGATCCGGGGGGAGATCCGTGGCTTTGATGCCTTTGTGGTGGTCATCTACAGCGACGGCAAACAGCAGATGGTGTACAAGCATGCCATTTCCACCATCGTGCCCGAGCGGCCCCTGAGCTGGGAGGAGGAGAGCTCCGACTGACAGGAAGGCATAGGTATGAAGTTTAAGGGATCCATATTTACAAAAATCGTGATACCGGTGGTCATTGCGGCCATCGTGGTCTACCTGATCATCTCTGCCTGGGTGGGCCTGCGCAACTCCTACCCCACCACGGTGACCTACACCGACGTGATGGAGGAGAGCGTAGATGCCCAGGGCTGGGTGGTCCGATGGGAGCAGCCAGTGCCCGGTGCCGGTGACGGCCTCATCCAGCTCAACCGCAACCAGGGTGAGCATGTGGCCAAGGGAGCGGACATCGCCGTGGTCTACCAGGACGAGGAGTATGTGGACAACCAGGAGGAATACCTGCGGACCAAGTACGACCTGACCGCCCTTCAGTATGCCACCTGGTCCGGCTCCCCCTCGGGGGCTGCCCTGGAGGACCTGATGCTGGATGCCATGGTGGGCCTGCGTACCTCGGCCTCCACCGGCAACTACTCCAACCTCCAGGAGGAGACCGAGACCTACCGCAAGCTCATCCTCCGCCGGGAGTATCTGGTGTCCAACGCCGCCGCCGCCGAGATGAACGCCTCGGCCGGTGAGCTCCACAACAAATATGTATCCCTTCAGAACTACCAGGACGGCGCCACCACCATCAAGGCGGCCGAAGCGGGGATGTTTTCCTCTCATCTGGACGGATATGAGACCCTTCTGAATCCGGACTCTCTGGTGGGCATCTCTCCCGAGGGCCTGGCAGAGTTTTCCCAGCTGGTCCCTCTGGACAACAGCAATACCCTGGGCAAGCTGGTCACCAACCCTGTTTGGTACTATGCCGTCACCGTCCCCGGTGAGGCGGCAGACCAGATCGACCCGGGTGATGAAGTAGGCGTTTACTTCAACGCCCTCTCCAAGACCCTGGAGATGGAGGTGGAGACCGTCAGCGAGACCCACAAGGGCCAGGCGGTGGTCACCCTCCGCTCCAGCCGCGACGAGCATGAAGCCGGGGAACTCCGCCAGGAGAGCTGCCGCCTCATCTTCCAGAGCGACGAGGGCCTGCTCATCCCCAAGGAGGCCCTGCGGGTCTATGAGGATGAGATCGGCGTCTTCGTGGTCAACGGCTACAACGCCTGGTTCCGGCCGGTGAAGATCGTGGCAGAGAATGATGTCTGCTATCTGGTCAAGCCTGCTCCGACCGATGAATTAGATGAGAGAATCCTTCGGACCGGTGACGAGGTCATCCTCGCTGCCGCCGAGCTACATGACGGAAAGGTGGTAAAATAAACTATGCCTGAAACCAAGAGCTATGAACTCATCGCCGAAAACGTGGCGGCGGTGAAGGAGAACATGCGCCGGGCCGCCCTGGCCGCAGGAAGAGACCCCGAGGAGATCACCCTGGTGGCTGCCACCAAGGTCCAGACCTCCGAGACCATCCGCAACGCCATCAAGGCGGGCATCACCGTCTGCGGTGAGAACCGGGTCCAGGAGCTGGTGGCCCACCTGGAGGACAACGCCTATGAGGGGGCCAAGGTCCACTTCATCGGTCACCTCCAGACCAACAAGGTCAAATTTGTGGTGGGCAAGGTGGACATGATCGAGTCCATCGACTCGGTCCGCCTGATGGATGCCGTGGAAAAGCAGGCCGCCAAGGTGGATGTTGTCCAGGATATCCTGCTGGAAGTGAACATCGGTGACGAGGAGAGCAAGGGAGGTGCAGCCATCGACGAAGTCATGGCTCTGGCCACCCACGCCCTGGAGTGCCCCCACCTGAGACTGCGGGGCATCATGTGTATCCCCCCCGCCGCCTCCACCGACGAAGAAAATCGTGGGTTTTTCAAAGAAACTTATCAGCTTTTTGTTGACATGAAGGAGAAATTAGGGGATAATAACCCTAATATAGACTGCATTTCCATGGGTATGAGCGGGGACTATCCTCTCGCCATCGAGGGGGGTTCTACCATGGTGCGTGTGGGCACGGCTCTGTTCGGTGCCCGCCCGCCCTGGAAGCCTCAGGGTTGAGGCTTTTCCGCCATGCCGTTTTTTCACTAATTTTAGGGGGTTACCAAACCATGGGATTCTTAGATGAACTCAAGCGCCTCACCCATCCTTACGAAGATGAGATGGAAGACGATTACGACGAAGAGGAAGAACTGTACAACGACGAGGACGACGCAGCCGATATGGCTCCCCCTCCT
>JAFVUT010000224.1 GCA_017502545.1 Ruminiclostridium sp. | reverse complement strand
GATCGCCCCGGCAGTGAAGAGAAGGGCAGTCATACCCTCACCCCCTCCTTAGTAAAGCAAGCTCCCCCGAAGGGGAGCTTTGCTCAAATGGTGTTCGTTCGTTCCAGAATTCTCTGGTGGATCATTTGACAGACTGCATCGAATTCCACATTGATCTCCCGATTGGAAAAGCGAAGCACTTGAAGGTCATAGCGTTCCAGCATGGCACTTCTTCCTTCGTCCTTCGCCCGTCCATCCTGGGTATAGTGCTGGGAGCCGTCGATCTCGATGACCAGTCTGGCCGCGGCACAGTAGAAGTCCACAATGTAGGAGTCGATGATCCGCTGCTTGTAGAATTTGAGAGGGTAGGGGCGAAGGAATTGATACCACAGTTTTAGCTCCTGAGGGGTCATGTTCCTCCGAAGCTCTCTGGCGTTGCCCAAAAGACTGTGGTTCTTTTTTACTCTCATTCTGATACCTCTCAACAACCTCTCCCTCCGGGAGAGGTGGATTCGACCGTAGGGAGAAGACGGAGAGGGCTGACAGCGGCGGGTTCTCTTTCTTTCCCTTCGTTAGAAAAATCCTCTCACTCTCTTTACGCCCTCTCAGTCACCTTCGGTGACAGCTCTCCCGGAGGGAGAGCTTGTTTTTTGTCCTATTTAGCCGGGAGGCCAAGTCATATCTCTTCCACTTAAAACATGGAAGTGCAGGTGGAACACGGTCTGACCTGCCTGGGGGCCGCAGTTGGACACCACACGGAAATCGGTCAAGCCCAGCTCCTTGGTGATCTTGCCGATGGCCTCAAAGCACTTGGCCACCACAGCGGAGTTGGCGGGGGTGATCTCCCCGCAGGATGCCACGTGCTCCTTGGGGATCACCAGGAAGTGAACGGGGGCCTGGGGGTCGATGTCGTAGAAGGCGTAGACGGACTCGTCCTCATAGACCTTCTTGGAGGGGATGTCCCCTGCGATGATCTTGCAGAATAAGCAGTCGCTCATGGGAATGCTCCTTTCCTATATGATTACTGTTCGGGGATGATGGCCAGGAACTCCAGGTCAACATCGCTGTCGTTGATGAGGCTGTGGCCCTTGCCCTTGGGGCAGTAGTGGGTGGTGCCGGCCTCCAGAGGGAGGTATTCTCCCTCATAGAGGACCTTGCCGGTGCCGGAGAGGATATAGATGACCTCGGAGCTGGTCTCGTGGACGTGCATACCGATGGTAGCCCCGGGAATGAGCTTGCCACGCATGATCTTGCCCAGGTCATCCTGGTACTTTCTCAGGTGGACTTCCTTCTCACCGTCCCGCATATGGGGGACCACGGTGACAGGAATGGAATTGAAATCAATGATCATAGCTCGAACCTCTTAGATTCCGAGTTTCTCTGCAACAAAGTTGTCCACGGAGGCCAGAGCGTCGTCCACCTTCAGCACGTCGGTGCCGCCGCCCATGGCGCTGTCGGGCTTGCCGCCGCCCTTGCCGCCGCAGATGGCGGTGATGGACTTGATGATGTCGCCAGCCTTGATGCCGGCCTTCACAGCTTCCTTGCCGCAGGAGGCCAGGAAGGTGATCTTGCCCTCGTTGACGGTGGCCAGAACGCCCACGCCGTTGGGCTGCTTGTCACGGAGCATGTCGCCCATCTGGCGGAGCTTGTTGGCATCGGCACCGGGGATGACGGCGGTGATGACCTTCATGCCGCCCACTTCGTGGCCGCCCATCAGGAAGCGCTCGGTCTCACCGGCGGCCTCCTTGGCCTTGTATGCCTCGATGGTCTGGCGCAGCTCCTTCATCTCAGCCAGGGTGCTGGCCAGCTTGGTGCGGATCTCGCCGGGCTTGGTCTTCAGGGAGGCAGCAGCCTCAAAGAGCAGAGCCTGGTTCTGGTTCATGATATCCAGGGATGCCTTGCCGGTGGTGGCCTCGATACGGCGGACACCGGAGGCAACGGAGAACTCGCTGGTCACGTGGAAAACGCCCACCTGAGCGGTGTTGGCCAGGTGAGTACCGCCGCACAGCTCCATGGACACGTCGCCCATCTCCACCACACGGACGGAGTCGCCGTACTTCTCACCGAAGAGAGCGGTTGCACCCTTCTCCCGGGCGGCATCCATGGACATCTCATTGGTCTGGACATCGTGGCCGTCCAGGACGAACTCGTTGACCATGGCGCTGACCTGGGCCAGCTCCTCGGGGGTCATGGCGGAGAAGTGGGTGAAGTCGAAACGCAGGCGGTCGGGCTCCACCAGAGAGCCTGCCTGGTGGACGTGGTCGCCCAGGACGTTGCGCAGAGCGGAGTGGAGCAGGTGGGTGGCGGTGTGAGCGCGCTTGATGGCGTTGCGGCGTTTGGTGTCGATGGTTGCGGTGACCACGTCGCCCACCTTCAGGCTGCCCTCGGCCAGCTTACCGTAGTGCATGTACTTGCCGCCCTTGTTCTTCTGAACGTCGGTGACGTTGTAGGTGAAGCCCTCGCCGGAGATGACGCCGTGGTCAGCCAGCTGGCCGCCCATCTCGGCGTAGAAGGGGGTGCGGTCCAGGACCACGATGGCATCCAGGCCGGGGACGATCTCGTCCACCAGCTGGTCCTCGGCCACGATGGCCACCACCTTCAGGCCGTCGATGGCGGTCTTGTCGTAGCCGTCAAAGACGGTGGAGGGGACTTCCTTGCCGAACTCCACGCCGGACCAGCCCAGGTCGCCCAGAGCCTCACGGGCCTTACGGGCGCGGACACGCTGCTCTTCCATCTCGGCGTTGAAGCCGTCACGGTCCAGGGTCATGCCCTCGTCCTGGCACATTTCCTCGGTCAGGTCCACGGGGAAGCCGTAGGTGTCGTACAGCTTGAAGGCCTCGGAGCCGGGGAAGACGGTGTCGCCCTTTGCCTTGTGCTGGGCCAGCAGATCAGCGAAGATCTTCATGCCGCCGTCGATGGTCTTGGCAAAGTTCTCTTCCTCGGTGCGGATGACCTTGGTGATGTAGTCCTGCTTCTGGCGCAGGTCCTTGTACTCGCCCTCGTTCTCGCCGATGACGGTGTCGATGATCTGGTACAGGAAGGGCTCGTTGACCCCCAGGAGCTTACCGTGACGGGCAGCGCGGCGGAGCAGACGGCGCAGGACGTAGCCGCGGCCCTCGTTGGAGGGCAGAACGCCGTCGCAGATCATGAAGGTGGAGGAGCGGATGTGGTCGGTGATGATGCGCAGGGAGACGTCGCTGGACTTGCTGTCGCCGTAGTGGGCGCCGGTGATCTCGGAGACCTTGTTGGTGATGTTCATGACGGTGTCCACGTCGAACAGGGAGTTGACACCCTGGCAAACCACAGCCAGACGCTCCAGGCCCATGCCGGTGTCGATGTTCTTCTGGGACAGCTCGGTGTAGTTGCCCTCGCCGTCGTTGTCGAACTGGGTGAAGACGTTGTTCCAGACCTCCATGAAGCGGTCGCAGTCGCAGCCGGGTGCGCAGTCGGGGCTGCCGCAGCCGAACTTCTCACCCCGGTCATAATAGACCTCAGAGCAGGGGCCGCAGGGGCCTGCACCGTGCTCCCAGAAGTTGTCCGCCTTGCCCATGCGGTAGATGCGGTTCTCGGGGATGCCCACCACATCACGCCAGATGGCGAAGGCCTCGTCGTCCTCCTCATAGACGGAGGGGGACAGCAGCTCGGGCTCCAGACCCACCCACTTCTCGTCGGTCAGGAACTCCCAGGTCCACTGGATGGCTTCGTTCTTGAAATAATCGCCGAAGGAGAAGTTGCCCAGCATCTCGAAGTAGGTGCCATGGCGTGCGGTGTGGCCGATGTTCTCGATGTCGCCGGTGCGGATGCACTTCTGGCAGGTGCAGACACGCTTGCGGGGGGGCTCCTGCTCCCCCTTGAACCAGGGCTTCATGGGAGCCATGCCGGCGTTGATCAGCAGCAGAGAGGGGTCGTTTTCAGGAACCAGGGGGAAGCTGGGCAGGCGCAGATGGTCCTTGGACTCGAAGAAGGTCAGGAACATCTCACGCAGGTCATTCAGGCCAAAATACTTAGGCATAGGATCTTACCTCCAATTTGATATTTTCAGGGGAAAAACAAAAACTCCGCCCCTGAACGGTTCAGGGGCGGAGTGGATCTTACTTCACTACGCGGTACCACCCTGTTTATAAGCGCTGAACCGTCGTGAGCAGCGGGCTAAGACTCGGAGCGAAGGAGGCAAACCAAGAGGGCCTTTGGGCCTGATGTTTGCATCCGCAGTCGGAGTGGCTTAGAGCCGCGTTGCGAACAGGTGAGGCGTGACAGTGAAGTAACGCCGCGCTTATATCTCGGACATCCTATAACGGGGATGGGTCGGCCCGGTCATCCCGGGCGGCTCGGAAGTGGCTGCGGACCGGCTCGCCAAGGGGCTTGCACCCTCCCCCTCTCGCTTTGGGCTTGCTTGTGTTCCGCTCGTTTCCTCATCGCCATATTGCGCTATGATAGAAATATTTTATCATAAAATCAAGGGTTGTCAAGATGGAAACGGGTGGTTTTGCCTTCCACAAAGCCTCCCCTGTGCAAGGGGAGGTGCCGAGCGTATGCGAGGCGGAGGGGTTGTCACAGAAAGCGCTGCGAATTCGCATCCACTTTCATTAGGACCGGCCCCTTTCTCTGCACCTGCCACCTTGTCGTAGGGGCGCATCACGATGCGCCCGCCACCCATAGGGTTCGACCCACCTTTCGGGCGATTTGTGGATGTATATACCCCAAAGCCTCCCTCCCAAAGGGAGGTGGCACGGCGAAGCCGTGACGGAGGGAGTTTGATCTGCCACGCGGTTCCAAATCGGCAGAGATCCGCCCTCTCAGTCGCCTTCGGCGCCAGCTCTCCCAGAGGGAGAGCCAAGGGATTGTGCCACGCCTGTAGGGCGGGGGCTTGCTCCCGCCGCCGGTTCCCGCACCCACGCAAGGGTCCCTGTCAAAACTCCCCTTGGTGCTCCCGGAAGAAGTCATACCACCCCCGGACGGCGGGGAGGTCGGTCCATTTGCTGACCTGAATGGGCCGCCGGTCCAGGTCGTAGACCTTGGCCCCCTTCATGGCCAGCAGGATGGGGGAATGAGTGGCCAGAAGGATCTGACAGCCAAAGAACCGGGCGGAATCCTCCAGGAATTGGGCCAGCTCCCGCTGGCGCTGGACGGACAGGCTGTTCTCCGGCTCGTCCAGGAGGTAGAGGGCATCCTCCCGGATCCGGTCGGTGAAGTACCGGAAGGCGGTCTCCCCGTTGGACTTCCCCCGGAGGTTTTCCCCGATACTCTCCTTTACATAGGAGGAGCCGCTGGCCTTTCGTCCGGTGGCCCGTACCACCTTTTTCAGCTGGTCGTAATCGTCCAGAGAGGTCATCTGAAAGCCCCTCTCCCGCAGGTCCTTGTACTCGGCCAGCAGGTCCACCCGCTCCCGGTCAATGCCCTGATTTAGGGACCGCAGGTCCAGCAGGTCGTCAAAGACATCATCACTGGTGAGGACGGCGCTTCCCGCCGGGGCCTCCCCTTCTGCCCGGCACAGGGTCACAAAATCTGCAAAAAAGGAGGAGCTGTTGAACACGCTCCTCCTTTCCAGTCTCAGTTTTTCCCCGATCAGATTCAGCAGGGTGGTCTTTCCCGAGCCGTTGCCGCCGTAGAGGACGGTGATGGGCCCGAAGGAGAAGGTCTCCTCCTCCCAGTTGTCAAAGACCTGGAAAGGGTAGAAATTGCTGTAACAGGTCCGGTTGTTCACCAGCTCCTCCAGAAGGCTCTCCCGTCTGGCCTGCTTAGGCAGGGTGAAATGAGACAGATACACCATATCAGGAGTTCTCCCTACAGGCCCGCAGGAAGGACAGCCGGGGGGCGGGACAGGGCAGCTGGATCTTGAACTTCATCTGGGGATGACGGGGCTCCCGCAGGGGGAAGCCCTCCATGTCCTCCATCATGGGGGCGTTGAAGAGCACAGGCAGAACGTCGGGACCCACCAGCTCGATCTCATCCCCGGCGGCAAACTTGTTGCGCAGGGAGACGGTGGCCAGGCCGGTCTCGTCGCAGTCCTCCACCACGCCCACCACCTGCCAGTCCCGGATGTACCGGGCGTTGTCGGTGTACTGGCCGGGCTGGCCGTAGAAGAAGCCGGTGGAGTAGTGGCGGTGGCTGACCTTCTCCACCTCGTCCCGCCAGGTGAGGTTCAGGGGACGGCCGGCCAGCACATCGTCGATGCAGTGGCGGTAGGCCCCGGTGACGATGGCGGCGTAATAGGCCGACTTGGCCCGGCCCTCGATCTTCAGGGAGTCCACCCCGGCGGCGATCAGGTCGGGGATGTGGTCGATCATGCACATATCCCGGGAGTTCATGATGTAGGTGCCCTTCTCGTCCTCGTAGACGTCGAAGTATTCCCCGGGCCGCTTCTCCTCCATCAGGGAGAACTGATAGCGGCAGGGCTGGGCGCAGGCACCCCGGTTGGAGTCCCGGCCGGTCATGTAGTTGGACAGGAGGCACCGGCCGGAGTAGGACACGCACATGGCGCCATGGGCGAAGGTCTCGATCTCCAGGCTCTTGGGGGTCTTGGCCCGGATCTCGGCGATCTCCCCCAGGTTCAGCTCCCGGGCCAGGATGACCCGGTCGGCGCCCAGCTCGTGCCAGGCGGTGGCCGCCTGGTAGTTGACGATGCTGGCCTGGGTGGAGATGTGGATCTTCACGTTGGGGGCGTACTTTTTGGCCAGACCCAGAACGCCCACATCCGCCAGGATGACGGCGGTGACCCCCGCCTCCTCCAGCAGCTCCAGCCACTGGGGCAGACGGGCCACCTCATCGTTGCGGGGCATGGTGTTGCAGGTCACGTGGGCATCCACCCCGTGGGCCCTGCAGAAGGCAACGGCCTTTTTCATCTCCTCCGGGGAGAAGTTCCCGGCGAAGGAGCGCATGCCGAAGGTGGTGCCCGCCAGGTAGACGGCATCGGCACCATAGGCCACAGCCATCTCCAGCCGTTCCCAGTCCCCGGCAGGGGCCAGTAATTCGATCTTTTTCTTCATGGATCCCTCCATTAGCTGTTCAGGAAGGCCTGATGCTCGGAATAGGTGGCGAAGAAGTGGTGGACATCATCATCACCCAGGGCATAGTAGAAGTAGTTGGTGTTCTCGGGGTTGATGGCCGCCACGATGGCTTCCAGACCGGGGTTGCAGATGGCCCCGGGGGGCAGACCCTTGTTTAGATAGGTGTTGTAGGGGCTCTGGACGGTGGCGTAGTGATCGCTGGTGACGATCTCACCCTCAGGCAGCACATACTGGATGGTGGCGTCGATCTGCAGGTAGCCCTGGGTGCCGCCGCTTGGGTTGTTCAGACGGTTGTAGATGACCGAGGAGATCTTGGCCCGGTCGGTGCCGTCGGACTCCTTCTCGATCATGGAGGCCACGGTGAGGACCTGACCGATGGAGTAGCCCTTGTCCCAGATCTGCTGGCGCATGGCATCGGTGACCTTGGCGTCGAAGTTCACCAGCATCTTGTTGATGATATACTTGGGGTCCTCGCCCATGTAGAACTCATAGGTATCGGGGAAGAGGTAACCCTCCAGCCGATGGTAGTCCCCCAGGGGGATGTCCTGGAGGAAGGAGAAGGCATAGTCGTGGTTGGCCGCCATGTCCTGGAGCTTTTCCACCGAGGAGACCCCCTTATCCTCCAGGAGCTTAAAGATCTGGTCCATGGTGTAGCCTTCCGGGATGGTCACCATGGCCGAGGCACGGCTGGCCGAGCTGGAACCCAGGTTGTTGATGATGGCCCGGTAGTCCATGTCGGTGTTCAGGTTGTAGGTGCCGGGGGCGATCTTGTCCTGACCGCCGGAGAAGGTGGTAAAGAGGCTGAAGATCAGCTTATAGTTGATGATCCCCTTGTCCTTGAGCTGGTCTGCCACGTCGCCGAAGTCGGCATCCTCAGCCACGTAGATGCTGGCGGTGGCCTCTTCCTTGTTCAGGGCCAGCAGGTCGTTGGCGATGGTCCAGCCCACCACCGCCAGGATGGCGGAGATGCCGAAGACCATGAGGATATAGGTCATGGAGCTGCCCAGGGTGGAGCGCTTCTTTTTCTTCTTTTTCTTCTTGGGGGCCTGACCCTGGCTCTGGCTTTGAGAGGCGCGGCGTCTCTCGGGCTCTTCGGTCCGGCGGCGGTCAAAGTACTCGTCGTCGTAGCGGCTTCTGCCGGTGCGGCGGTCGCTGTAGCGGTCGTCATACCGGTCCTCGTACCGGTCGCTGCTGCGGCGGGTGGAGCTGCGGCGATACTCCGACTCGTACTCGTAGTTTCTTCTGTCTCGTTCCATATGCTTGTCCTCCTATGGAATCTATATGGGATGGAAGGGGTCAGTCCTTTCTGTGGGGCCAAACCTGGCCCTCCTCGGTGATGACGTACTTGACCCACATATCCAGGGGTTCCTTGGGCAGGTTGATCTGGAAGAAGTCCTCCCGGCACAGGCCCACGGTGACTCCCTCGTAATCCTCCAGGTAGCGGTCATAGTAACCGGCACCCTGGCCCAGGCGGCCGCCCCGGCTGTCAAAGCACAGGCCGGGGGTGAGGATCAGGTCGATGTCCCTGCTCTCCATCACGGGGCAGGTGACCTTGGGGGCGGGGATGTTATAGCGGTCGGGCTCCATGTCCTCCATGCCGGTGATCACATACGCCTGCATCTCGGTGTCAGAGATGCACCGGGGCATGCAGACCGTCTTGCCCTGCTTCAGCAGTTCTTCCAGAATGGCATCGGTGCGGATCTCGGTGCCTACGCCGTAGTACATCAGGATGGTCTGGGCCTTTTCCAGGCTGGGGTGCTGAAGGAACTGCTCACACAGCTCCTTGTCAGACCAGGCCCGCTCCTCCTGGGTCAGTTCCCGCAGGGCGGCCCGGATCTGGGACCGCAGGATCTTTTTCACTTCGGAAATTTCGCTCATTTTGATTCAGTTCTCCTTTTTCAAAAGGGGTTCGGCAGCCTGCCAGATCTCCTGATGGATCTCTTCGATGGGCCGAAGCTCACCCGCCTCGTTCAGGCAGGAGATGCGCTTCCAGCCATAGGTCTCGGCGGCCTGGATGGCGGCCTGACGGCAGTCGGCCAGGTAGGCCGTGTCGGTCTCGTGGATGTCGGCTCTGGTGTTGGTGTTCTCCTCCCGCTGGCGGAGCATCTCCACCGCCTTTTCCGTGGGCATGTCCAGGAAGATGACCAGGTCCGGAGCGGGCAGGCCCATGCGGTCGTACTCAAACTCGGACAGCCAGGTGAGAAACTCCTCCCGCTCCTCCGGGGGGAGCTTGCTGGTCTGGTGGACGGCGTTGGAGGTGGTATACCGGTCGGCCAGGACCAGACCGCCGGCCTCGTAGTGGCCCTGCCACACCTTCTTCCAGGAGGCGTACCGGTCCACGGCGTAGAAGGCGGAGGCGGCGTAGGGGTTCACGTCCCCGGGCCTGGAGCCGAACTGACCATCCAGATACATCCGGATGAGGGCGGAGGAAGGCTCCTGGTACTGGGGAAAGACCAGCCGCTGGAAGGGGTGGCCCTCCTGCTCTGCCCGCTGGCAGAGGCGGGCAAACTGGGTGGACTTGCCGGACCCGTCGGTGCCCTCAATGACGATCAGTCTTCCCTTCATGCCTTCCCTCGTTTCTTGCTCTCTTTTTTGGCATCCACCAGGAAGAGGGGGAGCTTGGCCATGCGGCCGAAGCGGCTGGGCTGGTGGACCAGGCGGTAGAACCACTCCAGACCCATCTTCTGCCAGACGACAGGGGCACGCTTCACGTTCCCGGCGTACACATCCAGCACACCCCCCAGGCCCACCATCAGGTGAGCGCCGGTCTGGGGACCGAACTGGGCGATCCACCGCTCCTGCTTGGGGGCACCCAGGCAGACAAAGGCCACGTCGGCCTGGGCGGCTTTGATCTTCTCCACCACGGGGGCAGAGTCCTTAAAATAACCGTCGTTGGTGCCGCAGATCACCAGCTTGGGGTACTTCTTTTTCAGGTTTTCCGCAGCCTGCTCTGCCACACCGGGCTTGGCACCCAGGAGGAAGAGCCGTCCGCCGGTCTTTTCCAGCTCGGACAGGAGGCCCGTGGCAAAGTCGATGCCGGGGACCCGCTCCTTCAAGGGGGTACCCAGGATCTTGGCTGCATGGATGACACCGATGCCGTCGGGCAGGACCAGACCGGCACCGTTCAGAATATCACAGTAGTCGGGCATTTGACGGCCCATATTCACAATCTCGGGGTTGGGGGTCACCACGTAGGAAAATCCAGGGCCTGCCGCCAGTTCGGCGCCCTTCCGGATGGCTTCCGCCAGGGTCAGGTTGTCAAAGGACACACCCATGATTTCAT
>JAFVUT010000223.1 GCA_017502545.1 Ruminiclostridium sp. | reverse complement strand
CCTGCTCACCAAGCACTCCGACTGGGTCTCCCTGTTGGTCTATCTGCTGGCAGGGCGGGGCTACACCCACACCTCCATTGCCCTGGGGGACGACCCGGCCAGCTACTACAGCTTCAACTTTAAGGGCTTCGTAGAGGAGTCCCTGGAGAAGCACCACCGGAAGGGTGCCCAGTTCTGCTGCTACCGGTTGGCGGTCTCCCAGGAGGCCTATGAGAAGATCCAGCACCGTCTGCTTTTCTTCCGCCAGCACCGCAAGCGCTTTGAGTACAGCCGGTTGGGTCTGCTGTGCTGCGTGCTGGGCCTGCCCCTGCGCCGGGAACGGAAGTACTTCTGCTCTCAGTTCGTGGCGGAGCTCCTGGAAAAGTCCCAGGCCCTGTCCCTGCCCCGGCGGTCCACCCTCTTCCAGCCCAACCACTTCGTCTCCCTCCTGGAGTGCAACCCCTCCAGCGTGAAAATTCTTTGAAGATTTGAACCGTCCCTGAGGAGATCCTCAGGGACGGTTTTTTGCACGCACATATATTCTGAATCCCCTAAAAGAAAAGGTCCTGTTGCAAAAGAATTTGCAACAGGACCAAATCATTTGAAGCGTTTCAAAGGGACACCACCGCTGCGAGCGTATCTCACTGAGCCGCAGGCTCAATTTCATCGGGGCGCTGCATTTTGCAGCGGCCCGTTACAGGGTCCACTTGGTCTGGTCGGTATGGAGCAGGTGGTGGGACTTGTGGCCCAGGGGGGCCTCCAGGTATTCTTCATAGAGCTTCTGCACCTGGGTGTTCTCGTGGGAGAACCGGACGGGGTTGGCGGCATCCAGATCATACAGGCGGGCACCGCGCTCAGCGGACAGATCCTGATCGTTGCAGATGGGCTGACCGCCGCCGCCGGCGCAGCCGCCGGGGCAGGCCATGATCTCCACGAAATCATACTGGGCCCGGCCGCTCTTGATGGCCTTCACCAGGTCACGGGCGTTGCCCAGACCGCTGGCCACCGCCAGACGGAGGGGGATGCCGTTGATCTCAAAGGTGGCCTCCCGCCAGCCGCCGGTGCCGCGAACTTCCCGGAAGGCGTCGGGGTCGGGGTTCTGGCCGGTGAGGAGGAAGTGGGCGGAGCGGAGAGCGGCCTCCATAACGCCGCCGGTGGCGCCGAAGATGACGGCAGCGCCGGTGCCCTCCCCCAGGGGGGAGTCGAAATCCTCCTCGAGCAGGGCCTTCACGTTCACCTGGAAGGCCCGGAGCATCCGGTTGAGCTCACGGGTGGTGAGGACCACGTCCACATCCTTGTCTGCGGCATCGTTTACCTGGGGCACGTCGCTCTCGTACTTCTTGGCGGTGCAGGGCATGATGGACACGCAGACGATGTCCTTGGGGTCCACCCCGATCTTTTCTGCAAAGTAGCTCTTGGTCACCGCGCCGAACATCTGCTGGGGGCTCTTGGCGGTGGACAGGTGGGGGACCAGTTCGGGGTACTCCAGCTTCAGGAACCGGACCCAGCCGGGGCAGCAGGAGGTGAACATGGGCATGGGATGCTCTCCGGGGTGGGTCATCCGCTGGAGGAACTCGCTGCCCTCTTCCATGATGGTCAGGTCAGCGGAGAAGTTGGTGTCGAAGACGAAGTCGGCCCCCAGGGCGCGGATGGCGGCGGCCATGCGCTTTTCGGTGGCCTCTTCGGGGGGCAGGTTCAGACCGTCGCCCCAGGCGGCGCGGACGGCGGGAGCCACCTGGAAGACCACGGTCTTGGTGGGATCATCCAGGGCGGCGAAGACCTTCTCGGTGTCGTCCCGCTCCCGCAGGGCGCCCACGGGGCAGTGGGCGGCGCACTGGCCGCAGAGGGCGCAGTTCACCTGATCCATGGGCAAACCGCCCCGGACACGGATGGCGGTGTGGGCACCGGAGCCGGTGACCTCCCAGACCCCCAGGGACTGGACCCGCTCACAGACCGACACGCACCGCAGGCACTTGATGCACTTGGTGTTGTCCCGGAGGATGGGGATGGCGGGGTCCCAGGGCTTGACGATGGCGCTCTGGGTGAAGGGGATGTGCTGGATGTTCATGTCCTTGGACAGGGTCTGCAGGGTGCAGTTGCCGCTGCGGACGCAGGTGACGCAGTGGTCCACGTGCTGGGACAGGATGAACTCCAGGTTGGTCTTTCGGGTGATGCGGACCCGCTCGGTGTTGGTGCGGACCACCATGCCGTGTTCGGCCAGGGTGTTGCAGGCGGTGGCCAGCTTGCTGACACCCTCCACCTCCACGGCGCAGATGCGGCAGGAGGCCACCTCGTTGACCTCCCGCAGGTAGCAGAGGGTGGGGATGTTGATGTGTGCCTGACGGGCGGCATCCAGGATGGTGGTGCCTTCGGGCACGGTGACGGTCTTTTTGTCGATGGTCAGTGTTACCATGTGGTGGTTCTCCCTCCCTTGAAGCCGGCGTGGCCGTAGTGGTCACAGCGCAGACAGCGGCTGCACTCCTGGGCCATTTCCTGCTCGGACATACAGTTTTCCATGAGTTCAAAGTCGTTCTTTCGCCAGTTGGCCTCACGCTCGGTCAGGTCAATGCGGCCGGTGGCCTGCTTGAGGCGGAAGGGGGCCGGGGGGATCTCCAGGTTGGCGGAGATGTCCGTGTGGCAGCCCAGGTATTCGTCGATACTGGCGGCGGCCACCTTGCCGGCCTCAATGGCCAGGATGACGGTGGCAGGGCCGGAGACGCAGTCACCGCCGGAGAAGACACCCTCCATGCCGGGGACACTGCCGTCGGGACCGGCCACCAGGGTGCCCCGCTTAACAGGGACACCGGCCTGGACGAAGGGATCGGCATCCACCCGCTGGCCCACGGCCATGAGGATCACATCGCAGGGGATGAACTCCTCGGACTGGTCGGCGTTGCGGGGGGCGGGACGGCCGCCCTTGACCTCGCCGATGACCTGGGGCTGGACCACCAGGGCGGCCACCCGGCCGTCGTCGTGGGTCTCGATGCGGACGGGAGCCTTCAGGGGGAGGATCTCGCAGCCCTCAGCCATAGCGCCCTCCACCTCTTCGGGCAGGGCGGTCATGTCGGAGATCCGGCGGCGGTAGACGCACTTGACGGATTCGGCACCCAGACGGACGGCGGTGCGGGTGGCGTCCATGGCCACGTTGCCGCCGCCCACGATGACCACCCGCTTGCCGGTGAAGTCGGGCTTGGCCTTGCGGATGGTGGTGTCCAGCAGCTCGATGGCGGACAGGACCCCCTCTGCCTCCTCCCCGGGGATGCCCAGGGTCTTGTGGAGGGCGGCGCCGATGGCCAGGTAGACGCTGTCGTAGTCCCGGCGCAGGTCCTCCAGCTGAACGTCCTCACCCACGGTGCAGTTCAGGTGGACCTCCACGCCGGTGGAGAGGATGCACTCGATATCGGGTTCCAGGTAGGAGCCAGGGAGACGGTAGCTGGGGATGCCGTAGCGGAGCATACCGCCCAGCTTGGGCTTCTGCTCAAAGACGGTGCACTTGTGGCCCATGAGGGACAGGAAGTAGGCGGCCGTGAGGCCGGAGGGGCCGCCGCCCACGATGGCGATGCGCTTGCCGGTGGCGGGGGCGCAGGGGGGAGCAGGGACCTCACCGGCGTGGTCCACGGCGAAACGCTTGATACCCCGGATGTTCAGGGGGGCGTCCACGATGGAGCGGCGGCAGTGGGTCTCGCAGGGGTGCTCACAGATGAGGCCGCAGACCGAGGGGAAGGGGTTGTCCTTGCGGATGAGGCGGATGGCATCGGCATACCGCTCCTCACCCACCAGGGAGATGTAGCCGGGAACGTCCACATGGGCGGGGCAGAGCTCCACACAGGGAACGCTCTTGAAGTTGGCGGTGCAGCCGCCGTGGGTGGCGTGGGCCATGTAGTCGTCGTGGAAGGCCACGTAGCCGTCCAGGACCATCTGGGCGGCCTCAAAGCCGATGGCGCAGTCGGCGCTGTCCACGATGGCCTGGGCAGATCGGAGGATGACCTCCAGGTCAGCTTCGGAGCCCTGGCCCTCCAGCATTCGGT
>JAFVUT010000222.1 GCA_017502545.1 Ruminiclostridium sp. | reverse complement strand
GCTGCAGTCCCCTCTGTCGAGGAAGCTCGGTGCAACTGAGCTTCCTCGGCACTTTTTACTCCCAGGTGCAGGCGAAGCTGAAGACGACCTCGTCCCCTTCCTGGACGGTCTGAATGGCGGCGCTCACCATGAGCTGCTCCCCGTTCAGGGTGTAGGTCCAGCCGGACACGTCGCCGCCATCCCCGTTGTTCAGGCCGCCGATGGCCTCCACGAAGGGGGGCTCGCCGCTGGTGACCACGGGGATCTCTGCCTCCTGGCAGGCCCACTGGAGGACCTCCAGGCAGGTGGTCCCCTCGGAGACGGTCATCTCCACCGGCTCCAGCATCCAGCCGCTCTCGGGCAGGAGGGCCAGGCTCTCTTCGGTCATCAGGTCGATGTTGTCCAGGGCAGGCTGGACGGAGACCCCCACGGTGCAGGTGATCTTCTCCCCGGCGGGGGAGGAACCGGAGGTGGCATCTTCTCCCTTGATGGCGGCCATCATGGGGCGCCAGAAGGGCTCCACCAGCAGGACCACCAGAAACACGATGGCGATGGCAATGTTGCGCTTGGTCTTCTTATCCATGCTTCTTCTCCATTTCCAGCACGGCGGCCTTGGCGGCGGCCTGCTCGGCCTCCTTCTTGCTGCGGCCCTGGCCGGAGCCGATGGGCTTGCCGTTGAGGAGGACCTCCATGTCGAAGGTCTTGCAGTGGTCGGGGCCGGACTCCCCGGTGACCCGGTAGGACAGGACCTGGCCGTTCTCCCGCTGGACCAGCTCCTGGAGGGCGGTCTTGAAGTCACGGCCTGCCCCGATGCGCTCCTGCTCCTGGTCCAGGATCAGGGTGTGGATGAGCTTCCGGGTCTGGCCGATGCCCCCGTCCAGGTAGACGGCGGCCAGCATGGCCTCCACGGCGTCTGCCAGGATGGAGGGACGGTTCCGTCCGCCGCCTCCGGCCTCGCCCTTGCCCAGGCGGAGATATCCCCCCAGGTCCAGAGCCCTGGCCACTTCCACCAGGCTGGCCTCACAGACCAGAGCTGCCCGGATGCGGGTCAGGTCCCCTTCGGGCAGATCCTTGCGGGTGCGGTACAGGTGGTCAGCCACCACCAGGCCCAGGATGGAGTCTCCCAGAAACTCCAGCCGCTCGTTGCTGGCAAGGCCCTTGTCCCGGTGCTCGTTGGCATAGGAGCTGTGGGTCAGGGCGTTTTCAAGCAGGGTACGGTCCCGGAAGGTATAGCCGATCTTGGCTTCCAGGGTGTGCATGGTCCCCACTCCTTTCTCTATCTCAAAATGCAGCCCCCGTCGACCGACGGGGGCTTGCTCGTGTTTGTTTCTCAGACGTCCAGGTGCTTGCCCAGGTATTCCAGCAGGTCGCCCACGGTCTTGATGGTGGCCATATCCTCTTCGCTCATCTCTTCGATGCCGAAGGTGTCCTCCAGGGCCATGGCCAGTTCCACCAGGTCCAGGGAATCAACGCCCAGGTCCTCCACAAAAGCGGTGTCCAGGGTGATCGCGTCGGGGTCCACGCTCAGCTGCTCGACGATGAGAGACTTCAGCTTTTCAAAATTCATAGTAATTGCTCCTTTGTCGTCCGTCCTTGGGGCACGGACACGTCATGTAACATCCTTACTATAGGGAGATTTTTTCCCTCTGTCAATAGAAAATTTGAAAAATCAGTCCTCAGAGCCGCCCGCAGCCAGACGCATATGGTCCACGTTGGCGGTGATGTCGTCGATGAGATCGGACTCGGCCATCTCCCTGGCCCGGCAGATGGCGTTGAAGATGGCGTAGCCGTTGGAGGAGCCGTGGGCCTTGATGACCGGCTTGGAGATGCCCACCAGGGCAGTGCCGCCGATCTCGTCGGGGCTGAAGACCTTCCTGAAGCCGTCCACCTGACCCTTCACGGTGAGGTAGCCCAGCTTGGTGGTGAGGCTGGACTTGAACATCTCCTTCATGAAGCCGGAGAACATGAGCAGGCCGCCCTCGTAGGTCTTCATGAAGATGTTGCCGGTGAAACCGTCGGTGACCAGCACATCCACGCCGCCCAGGATCGCCTCCCGGCCCTCGATGTTGCCGATGAAGTTCAGCCGGCCTTCGGAGTGGGCCTGGGTCAGAAGCTGGTAGGTCTCCTGCTGCAGGGCCAGGCCCTTCCCTTCCTCGGTGCCGTTGTTCAGCAGACCCACCCGGGGCTTTTCCAGCCCCAAGGCACGCTTGGCATAGAAGTTGCCCATGTAGGCGTACTGGAGGAGGTACTCGGGGGTGCACTCGGCGGTGGCACCGCAGTCACACAGGACGAAGCCGCCGGCCTGGGTGGGGACCACAGGGCACATGGCGGCCCGGCGGATGCCCCGGATGCGCTTGACCAGCAGGGTGGCGGCGGACAGGAGGGCACCGGTGGAACCGGCGGAGACGAAGGCCTCGGCCTCTCCGTTCTTGAGCATGGTCAGACCCACGGTCATGGAGGAGTCCTTCGTGTCCCGGAAGGCCCGGGCGGGGTTATCCTCCATGGTGATGACCTGGGTGGTGGGGATGAGGGTGACCCCCCGGGGGAGCTCCTTCCGGCCCAGCTCCGCCAGGGCGGACTGAACGGCCTCGGGGGAGCCGGTGAGGACCACTTCCACACCCAGCTTTTCGGCGGCCCGGATGGCGCCGTCAACAGGGGCCAGGGGGGCGTGGTCGCCGCCCATGGCATCCAGAATGATTTTCATAGAGATTCCTTTCTCCGTTGGGGTTTCGAATAACCAAAGCCTCCCTCTCCGAGGGAGGTGGCTCGCCGAAAGGCGAGACGGAGGGAGTTTGAACCGCAAGGTCACGCATTCTCCCCCAGTCGGCTTCGCTGACAACCCCCTCCCGGAGGGGGCCTTACCAGTGTCTGCTGCCATTCGGCAGGTGCTTACGCAAAGTCTAACTGTTCCATGATCTCCAGGCCGCGTCTGGACAGCTCGGCGTTCTTGTTCCGCTTGCCCTTCACCCGGTAGCCCAGGGG
>JAFVUT010000221.1 GCA_017502545.1 Ruminiclostridium sp. | reverse complement strand
GGACATCAAGGAGCTCCCCCTCATGGGAAAGGATGAGGTGGCGGCTTACCTGCTGGATGAGATCCAGCGCCGACGTTACCCCTACAATTTTAACCTTTGATATAAAAAACCGCCCTGCTTACTGTGCTGGTAAGCAGGGCGGTTGACGTTTACAGAATGGAAGCCAAAGGGACCAGGATGACCAGACCAATGATGTTCACCAGGGTGAAAACCACCAGGTAACGCATGGGCTTGGCATCGGGGAGGGCAGCGTAGTACTGGAAGGAGATGAGGCTGGCCAGAGAAGCGATCAGGGTGCCCAGACCGCCGATGTTGGTACCGGCCAGCATACCCTGCCAGTCGTGGGTGAAGTCAGCCAGGAGCACAGAGGCGGGCACATTGCTGATGAACTGGCTGGCCAGCAGGGATGCCAGGAATGCGCTGCGGTCCATGAGAGCGGTCAGGAGTTCCCGGACCTGCTCAATGGCGCCGATGTTTCCGGCAAAGATGAAGAAGCACACGAAGGTGAGCAGAAGGCCGTAGTTCACCTTGCCCAGCATGGACTTGTCCACCACGAAGAAGGCCAGCACCACGATGAGGGTCAGGGCCTCGTAGGGCAGGATGTGGAAAACGGACAGCAGGCACAGAAGGAAAAGTCCGGCATAGAGGGCCAGCTTACGACGGCTGGGAATGGTGTTGTCCTCCCGGAATGTTACCTGAATGGGTTCGTTGGGGATCATCCGGGTGGCTACCAGCAGGGCGGCCAGACTCAGCAGGGTCAGTGGGACCATCACCCGGAAGAAGTTCCCGGCGGTCAGGTCGTAGTGGGCATAGAGGAAAAGGTTCTGGGGATTACCTACGGGGGTGTCCATGCTGCCCAGGTTGGCAGCCACCGTCTGCAGGACGATAACGGGTATCATCAGGTCGGTCTTGCCGATGGTCTGGAGGACCAGAATGGCAAAGGGGACGAAGGTAATGAGGGCCACGTCATTGGTCACCAGCATAGAGGTAAAGAAGGGGAGAAGGATGAGCATCACCACCACCGTCCGCAGATGGTGGCTGTTGGTGAGCAGCCGCTGGGCCAGCACGTCAAAGAGGTTGCAGGACTGCAGACCGGCCACAACGGCCATGAGGCAGAACAACAGGCACAGAACACGAACATCCACGTAGCCCAGATAAGCAGCGCTGGGAGGCACGGCGATCATGGACAGTAGAGCTGCCAGAACGGCAATAAACAGGACCGGCTCTTTCCGGATCGGGGTCAGACACTTTTCGAGCATAGACTACTTCTCCTCTGGTAACAAAACGTCAGGTTTTGGGAAAGTGCGCAACAGTTGTTATCATACCAGAGGGGAGAAAAAAGTCAATTCACATTCTATATAATTCTCTTGCAGAAATCCGGTTTCTGCTTTATCATAGAGGATAGATAAACCTATCCCTTTAATAAGAGAAGGATGTGAGAGAATGGAGAATTACGGTATCTTAAGCCTGCTCCCTGTTGCGGTGGTCATTATTCTGGTGTTCGTCACCCGGCGTACCGCCGCCTCTCTGCTGTGCGGCGCCGTGGTGGGCTCAATTATGTTGTACGGCAAGGACTTTGCGATGCCCCTCATTGATGTGGTCTATGGGGTCATGGGCAGCTCTACCTGGATCTGGCTGGTGTTGGTCTGCGGTTTCTTTGGAAGCCTCGTGGCCCTTTTCGAGGCCTCGGGGGGTATTTTCGGCTTTACCAATATTGCATCCAAAGTCTGTACCACGGAAAAGCGTACCCTCTTCGGGGCATGGCTTCTGGGTGTCATCGTGTTTATCGACGACTGGCTCTCCATCCTCTCTGTGGGCGCCGCCATGCGAAATGCTACCGACCGGCTCAAGATCCCCCGGGAAATGCTTGCTTTCGTGAGCAACTCCGTGGCCTCCTCGGTTTGTGTCATCGTGCCCATCTCCACCTGGGGCGTGTTCATGATCAGCCAGATGACGGCGTCCGGGGTTTGCACGGCGGAGGTTGGTATGGCCACCTTCCTGAAGACCCTGCCCCTCATGTTCTATCCTCTGATGGCTCTGCTGTGCTCCCTGCTCTTCGCCGTCGGTATCCTGCCCAAGTACGGCCCTATGAAGAAGGCCTATGCCCTGGCCCGCAGTGGTGAGGCCCAGAACATGGAGCAGCAGGAGGAAAAGAAGGGCAATGCTCTGAACTTCCTGGTCCCCATCATCCTCATCACCGCCATCACCATCGCCACCGGCGAGATCCTCTATGGTACCCTCTTCGGCCTGGTGTTCTGTGCTGTTCTCTATCTGCCCCAGAAACTCATGACTCTGAACAAGTTCATGGACAGTGTGGTCTCCGGCTTCAAGGACATGGTGGGCGTGTTTATGATCGTTACCAGTGCCTTTACCCTGCGGGACATCAACAGCCTCCTGGGCATGCCCGAATACGTGATTGGAGCAGCCAAGGCCGCCCTGAGTCCGGAGCTTCTTCCCGTGGCGGCCTTCCTGATCGTTACAGCCCTTGGCGTAGCTGCCGGTAACTTCTGGGGGATCTGCGCCATCTCCTTCCCGGTCATTATCCCCATTGCGGTTGCTCTGGGGGGCAATATCCT
>JAFVUT010000220.1 GCA_017502545.1 Ruminiclostridium sp. | reverse complement strand
GGGCATTGATTATGAAGCGGTAATGATTTTGTCGAACTCACTCAGGTTCAGACTGTAATATTTTCTGTGACCTTCGATGTGGATATCCAGCAATGCTTCCGGAGAGATTTCTTTTAATCTGCTGGCCAGGGTGTTTCTGGAGATCCTGAGGGTAGAGCACAGTTCTTCGGCGGTAATTCCTTGGGCACTGAAAAGTCTTGCCTGGATCAGGAGGTCATAGACATCAAACAGTTGAGAAGAATGGCGGTTAGTTGTCTATTGAATTCTCAAAAATCGAATTTTTTGAGAATTCAATAGTAGTTTACCTTAAGGTGTACGAAAAAACAAGCTCTTTTTGAGGAGAGGAATCACTTGATTGGATCGGAAGGGCTTGTCCTAAGTGCCGCAATATAGCATTCCCTCAGGCTGCGTCGAAGCTGAGGGACACCACCTTGTGGTCCCGCTGGACGCAGTAGATGGGGAGCTGCCGTTGGGCGGCGGCGGTGGTGACGTAGGATGGCAGGTTGGTCAGCAGGCACAGGGCCACGGCGGCTAAAATCGCCCCGGGGATGGCCAGGTATCGTTTGCGGAAGAGGAATAACTTCATAAAAATCCCGTCCTTTCTCTTGGGAAAGCCTATGCGGGCGGGAAAACCGCCATGCAAAACCCAGCGAAAAAGGACGGGCCCACGGCCCGTCCCCAATTGAAATGTCTGTCTATACAGAGTATAATACAAGTAGAAAGTTATACGCACCTGGGAGAAAGAGAGGACCACTATGATCACAGGCGAACTGAAACATAAAATTGACGCCATCTGGGAGATTTTCTGGACGGGCGGCATCACCAACCCCCTGGACGTCATCGAGCAGATCACCTACCTGATGTTCATCCGGGACCTGGACGACACGGACAACCGCAAAGCCCGGGAGAGCGTCATGCTGGGACTGGACCACAAGAGCATCTTTGC
Source organism: Ruminiclostridium sp. (assembly GCA_017502545.1). Taxonomy (GTDB): domain Bacteria; phylum Bacillota; class Clostridia; order Oscillospirales; family Oscillospiraceae; genus Evtepia. The sequence goes on along the minus strand of JAFVUT010000220.1, from coordinate 13,929 downwards.
CGAGACGGTCACCATCGGAGACCGCCAGGTGGCGGGCGGCCAGCTGAAGTGGTCCACCTTCCACGATTTCCCCGCCGGGCAGATGTACACCGTGGTCCAGGAGTGGGTCTTCCCCTTCATCAAGGGGCTGGACGGCAACAAGGACAGCGGCTATTCCAAGTACATGGCCGACGCCATTTTCAAGGTTCCCACGCCTCTGGTGCTGGAGCGGGTGGTCACCGCCCTGGACGAGATCTACGACCTGATGGACAAGGAACAGCGGAAGGACGTCCGGGGTGACGTGTACGAGTACCTCCTGTCCAAGCTGTCCCAGTCGGGGGTCAACGGCCAGTTCCGCACCCCCCGGCACATCATCCGCATGATGGTGGAGATGATGGAGCCCCGGCCCGACGACGTGATTTGCGACCCGGCCTGCGGCACGGCGGGTTTCCTGGTGGCGGCAGGGGAGTACCTGATGGACCACCACCAGAAGGAGATCCTCTTTGACCGGCAGAAGAAGGACCACTACATGAACCATATGTTCCGGGGCTATGACATGGACCGGACCATGCTGCGTATCGGCGCCATGAACATGATGACCCACGGGGTGGACAGCCCGGCCATCGAGTACCGGGACAGCCTCAGCGACCAGAACCCCGACAAGGACGCCTGCTCCCTGATCCTGGCCAACCCGCCCTTCAAGGGGAGCCTCAACGCGGATATCGTGTCCCCCGATCTGCTGAAGGTCTGCAAGACCAAGAAGACCGAGCTTCTTTTCCTGGCCCTCTTTTTGCGGATGCTGCGGGTGGGCGGCCGGGGTGCGGTCATCGTCCCCGACGGCGTCCTCTTCGGCTCCTCCAAGGCCCACAAGGATATCCGCAAGGCCCTGGTGGAGGACCACCGGCTGGAGGCGGTGATCTCCATGCCCAGCGGGGTGTTCAAGCCCTACGCCGGGGTGTCCACCGGTATCCTGATCTTTACCAAGACCGGCCACGGCGGCACCGACCAGGTGTGGTTCTACGACATGCAGGCCGACGGCTATAGCCTGGACGACAAGCGGACCCCCATCCAGGCCAACGACATTCCCGACGTTATCGCCCGCTTCCGCTCCCTCAAAGCCTCCCTCTCTGAGGGCGTTTCGGAAGAACATCAAAAAGCCTCCCTCTCTGAGGGAGGTGGCGCACGAAGTGCGACGGAGGGAGTTACTTCCACCGAGGTGGGCAATTACGACGAGTCTTTACGCCCCCGCACCGCCCAGTCCTTTCTGGTGCCCAGGGAGGAGATCGTGGCCAACGGCTATGACCTCTCCATCAACAAGTACAAGGAAGTGGAGTATGTGCCCGTGGAGTACCCCTCCAGCCAGGAGATCATGGCAGAGCTCCACGAGCTGGAGATGGAGATCACCAAGGGTCTGGCGGAATTGGAGGGGATGTTGTGAGAGCGATATTGGGAGATTTGATTACCCCTGCAAAAGTGATTCGTTGTGAAGATGGGAGCTATCCTGTTCTGTCTATGACAATGCACGATGGCATTGTGTTGCAGAGTGAACGTTTTAAAAAGTCGCTGGCATCTGCCGACCAGAGCAACTATAAGGTTGTCAAAAGAGGGCAACTTGTGGTTGGATTTCCGATTGATGAGGGTGTGCTGTACATACAGGATGCCGTCGATGAAGGTATCATGAGTCCAGCATATGCTGTCTGGGACGTGGATGACAGAAAAGTGAATCGAAAGTATCTTGAGCTTGCATTACATAGTGATAGTGCAATGCAGTATTATGGTAGCAAACTGAGGGGCACAACGGCACGCCGCAGAAGTATTCCAGCAAACGAGCTGCTTGCACTGGAGTTTTTGTTGCCTTCGATGCAGGTGCAAGAACAAGCTGTTAAGGCATTGGGGAAGGTAAATCGGCTGATTTCTCTCCGCCAGCAACAGCTTGCAAAACTGGACGAGCTGGTCAAAGAACGATTTGTCGAACTCTTTGGAGACCCCATGACTAACAGCAATGGCTATGTGCTGAAGAAGTATGGCGACCTATTTGAACTGAACGCAGGTGGAACTCCGTCAAAGCAGAAACCAGAATATTGGGATGATGGTACGATATCTTGGATTGGCTCAAATATGTGCCAAAATACCGTTATCTACGAAAATGACGGAAATTACATTACAGAGGAAGGCCTTAAACATTCCTCTGCAAGAATGTTCCCTGTCGATACAGTTTTAATTGCTTTGGTCGGTGCGACAATCGGCAAGACAGCACTATTAAAGTTTGAAACGACTACCAATCAGAACGTATTGGGTGTAAGGGGCATAAGAGAAAGCGGTTATACACCAGAGTTCATTTTCTACTACACGCAGGGACTCTACCAGAAGTTCCTCAATATTGGTGATGGTGGGTTCGCTATGGCATCCAAAGGATTCATTAGCGAGTTGCCTGTACCTATAGTTGATTTAACACTTCAAGAACAGTTTGCCGCCTTCGTCGAACAGACCGACAAATCAAAATTGACAGTCCAGCAAAGCCTTGATAAACTTGAAGTATTAAAGAAATCCTTGATGCAGCAATATTTTGGTTAAGGAGCAGTTGATGAGAAAGAGCCATACTTTGATTGGTGCATATATCATATTTTTATTTATATCGCCTGTTATTTGCTTTTTTAGAGACTCCGACGTGTTAGAAACAATCGCCTTTGCGGCAACTGTAGCAGGATACTTTTTTGCTGTGGCAGACTGTATTCAAACCACTACTTCTGCAACGAAACAGAGAACAATTATGAATATTGATACTGTTGAGACATTGTTAGAAGAATGTGAAAAAGTACAGGAACGGGTTGATGGTGAAAGTGCCCTTTCAGAAATTGAGGGAGAATTGGAGGATATCCGTTTGCATTTGGTGGAAAAAAAGCAAGAAATGAAAAAATTTCTAAAAGGGCTGGAAGATAGAAGTGTGTTGATTGACAGTATCATGATGTCTGGTTTTCTATTTTTCTTCTTTATTTCATTCTTTGATACTGCTTTTTGGCACATGCATAAACATATAAATATTGTAACAACTTATGCGTTTGCTGTGGTAGTTGCGAACTACTATATTCGAGAAAAGCTACTTGAACGAAATGAAAAAGAGCAAACGCATTTGGAAAAAGTTTACTCTGCTATAAGCCAAAAGATTAAGGAATGTGAACAGGGATTGATGGGATGATGCTTCGGGCGAGGTGAAGAGCATGAGAGTTTTGTTGCTAGGAAATGGGTTTGATCTTCATTATAAGTTACCAACTTCATACATCAATTTCCTTCACACGGTAGAATTTTTGGTGAACAACTATACCGAAGAGATGAGGACGGTTGGGGATGTTCTCGGAAATACAACGTTGCAGGAAACAGACGGCTCGCTAAAAAATTGTTATGAAGTAAATAAAGATTACTGCAATCAAGCAGCTCTGGACAAAGAAGAGATTGCGCTTTTGATTCAACTAGCGCAAGAAAATTTGTGGTACTCTTATTTTTTGAAATCTACTAATAAGGACATTACATGGATTGATTTTGAAAAAGAAATTGGAACGGTTTTGGCGGGAGTCCGGGAGAGTTTTGCGATTGAGGATGTAAAAGCGCAATTTACCCCTGAAGTCAGGTCAGTAATGAGGTATATTATTACAAATTTTGATTTCTATGTGCATAATTTTGGTCGAAATCTCTTTGGGTTTCAGCCAGCTTATCTTCTGGAAGAGCCGGTTGGATCACATCACTATATACTTGACAAAGTAAAAGTGATTGAGAAGCTATCGGATTCTTTGGATGGATTGGCAGTGATGCTACAAATATACCTTTCACAATTTGCAGAAAAGATTGCGGAGCAAATTGCGGTTAAAGATAGGCCAGACGATTTGTTCTTAAGATTGAATGCAGAAAAAGTGCTGACATTTAATTATACAAAGACATATGAGATGTTATTTCCGGGAAATCATGTGGAGCATATTCATGGAGAAACATCCGGTGAGATTGTACTTGGAATAAATCCAGATGAAGATGACGAGATAGCTACTGTCGATACTACGTTTTTGCCGTTTAAAAAGTACTTCCAAAGGGTTGTCCAGAATACGGATTTAGGATACCTTGCATTAGTAGATTCTCTTAGAGAGGAATGTAAATCCGGTCCATATAAGTTTGTTGCGTTGACAGTTATGGGACATTCGTTGGATGTTACCGACAAAGATGTTATTAAGGAGATGTTTTCGGTTTCCAATCAAATTGCAATACTTTACCATAGCCAACAGGCGTTGTCTTCTTACGTCACTAAACTGGTTCAAATTTATGGAAAGAATGAATTTGATTTGTTGCGAGCACAAAAAGATTTGCGATTTATATCGATTGATCCCTATGATACAGAAATAGACCAATATTTAGATTCGTTGCGGCAACTGGATGAGCTTGCTGACTTAGCGTTTCACGTATAAAAGGACGAGGTGATACCATGACCAACTTCGATTTCCTAACCTCTGACTCACAATTTAACACGTTCTCCTCCGTGGCAGTCTCCGCCGAGCGGATCCTGGCCATCGATCCCTCGGCGGCCGTTCTCAACTGCCGCCGGGCCATGGAGTTTGCCGTCAAGTGGATGTATGCGGTGGACGGGGAGTTGGTCAAGCCCTGGCAGGACAACCTCAAGAGCCTCATGGACGACGAGGTCTTCCGGGCCATCGTTGGTCAGGACATTTGGCGGCGGATGAAGTTCATCCGGCAGACGGGCAACGACGCCGCCCACTCCGGCAAGGTCATCACCCGGGCCCAGGCTGTCCTCTGCCTGGAAAACCTCTTTGTGTTTCTGGATTTCGTGGCCTGCTGTTATGGGCGGGAGTATGAGCAGAGACAGTTTAAGAAGCCCTCTCAGTCAGCCATTGGGCTGACAGCTCTCCCGGAGGGAGAGCTGAGTGTAGGAAGGCCCTCTCAGTCGGCCATTGGGCCGACAGCTCCCCCAAAGGGGGAGCTGAATAGAGGAGACAACCCCTCCGTCAGCGGCAAGGCCGCTGCCACCTCCCCTTGCACAGGGGAGGCAGAGGTTCGTTTGGAACAGCTGATGAAGGAGAACGCTGCCCTGCGGGAGGAACTCACCGCCCGGAGAGCAGAACAGCAGCAGACCTACGTGCCCAAGCCCCTGGAGCTGTCGGAATACGAGACCCGCAAGCTGTACATCGACGCCATGCTCCGGGACGCCGGCTGGGTGGAGCGGCAGAACTGGCTCAACGAGGTGGAGCTGCCCGGCATGCCCAACCGCTCGGAAGTGGGCTTTGCCGACTACGTCCTCTACGGGGACGATGGCCGTCCCCTGGCGGTCATCGAGGCCAAGCGTACCTGCAAAGACCCGGTGGAGGGCCGCCAGCAGGCCAAGCTCTACGCCGACATTCTGGAACGGATGCACGGCCGCCGGCCGGTGGTCTTTCTCACCAACGGCTTCGACACCCGGCTGGATGACGGCCAGTACCCCGAGCGGAAGGTGGCCGCCATCTACTCCAAGCGGGACCTGGAAAAGCTCTTCAACCTGCGCACCATGCGGACCTCCCTGGCCCATGTGACGGTGAACCAGGCCATCGCCGGGCGGTACTACCAGGAGGCCGCCATCCGGGCGGTCTGCGACGCCTTTGACCGGGGCAACCGCCGAAAGGCCCTGCTGGTCATGGCCACCGGGTCCGGCTAGACCCGCACGGTCATGGCCCTGTGCGACGTCCTCCTGACCCACGGCTGGGTGAAGAACATCCTCTTCCTGGCCGACCGGACCTCCCTGGTGACCCAGGCCAAGCGGTCCTTCGTGAACCTGCTGCCCGACCTGTCGGTGACCAACCTGTGCGAGGAAAAGGACAACTACAACGCCCACTGCGTCTTCTCCACCTACCAGACCATGATGGGCTGCATCGACACCGTGGCCGACGAGGACGGCAAGCTCTTCACCACCGGCCACTTCGACCTGGTCATCTGCGACGAGGCCCACCGGTCCATTTACAACAAGTACCGGGATATCTTTAACTACTTCGATGCCCCCCTGGTTGGCCTCACCGCCACCCCCAAGGACGACATCGACAAGAATACCTATGAGGTCTTTGAGCTCCAGGACGGCGTGCCCACCTACGGCTACGAGCTGGCCCAGGCGGTCAAGGACGGCTTCCTGATGGACTACCTGTCCGTGGAGAGCAAGCTGAAATTCCTGGAGGAGGGCATCGCCTACGACGACCTGACCCCCGAGGAGCGGGAGGAGTACGAGAACCTCTTCGAGGACGAGAACGGCGACCTGCCCGACCGCATCGACTCCGCCGCCCTGAACCAGTGGCTCTTCAATGAGGACACCATCCGCCGGGTGCTGAATACCCTCATGGAGAAGGGCATCCGCATCGACTACGGTCAGAAGATCGGCAAGACCATCCTCTTTGCCAAGAACCACAACCACGCCGAGGCCATCCGGGAAGTTTTCGAGCGGGAGTACCCCAATCTGCCCGGTTTTGCCAAGGTCATCGACAACAAGATCAACTACGCCCAGAGCCTCATCGACGAGTTCTCCGACCCGAAGAAGCTCCCCCAGATCGCCATCTCCGTGGACATGCTGGACACGGGCATCGACGTGCCCGAGTGCGTGAATCTGGTTTTCTTCAAGAAGGTCATGAGCAAGGCCAAGTTCTGGCAGATGATCGGCCGAGGGACCCGCCTGTGCCCCGGCCTGCTGGACGGCCAGGACAAGGAGCACTTTTACATTTTCGACTTCTGCGGAAACTTTGACTTCTTCCGGCAGCATCCCAAGGGGAAGGCCGCCGGGAATCAGCTTCACCTCCAGGGGGCCATCTTCCACCTGAAGGCCCAGATGGCTTACAAACTTCAGGACCTGGCCTACCAGACCGAGGAGCTGATCCCCTTCCGGAAGGCCCTGGTGACGGACATGGCGGAGAAGGTCCGGGAGCTGAACAAGGAGAACTTTGCCGTCAAGCAGCACCTGAAATACGTGGAGCGGTTCGCCAGCGAGGAAAACTACACCGCCCTGACCTATGAGGACACCCTGCTGATGCGGGAGGAGCTGGCACCCCTCATCCAGCCCGACCAGGACGCCCCCAGCGCCGTGCGGTTTGACGCCTTGATGTATGGCATCGAGCTGGCCTATCTGGTGGGCAAGACCTACAAGCGGGCCCGGACCGACCTGGTCAAGCGGGTCTCCGGCGTGGCCAGTGTGGCGGACAACATCCCGGAGATCATGGCCCAGCAGGCGCTCATCGAAAAGATCCTCCACACCAGCTATCTGGAAGAGGCGGGAGTCAACGAGTTTGAGCACATCCGGGAGTGCCTGCGTGATCTGATGAAGTACATCCCGCCCAGCGCCCATGCGCCGTACACCACCCACTTCACGGACGAAATTCTGTCGGTGGAGTGGAAGGAATCCGAGCTGGAAAACGACGATCTGAAGGATTACAAGGCCAAGGCGGAGTTCTACGTCCGCCAGCACCAGGACCACCTGGTCATTGCCAAGCTGCGGACCAACCAGCCCCTCACCGGCCAGGATGTGTCCGCCCTGGAGGACATCCTCTGGAGCCAGGTGGGCACCAAAGAGGACTACGAGGCCCAGTACGGCCAGAAGCCCCTGGGGGAGTTCGTCCGGGAGATCGTGGGCCTGGACATGAGGGCCGCCAAGGAGGCCTTCGGGGTCTACTTGAACGATGCCAACCTGGACAGCCGCCAGATCTACTTCGTGAACCAGATCGTGGAGTACATCGTCCGGAACGGTCTGCTGAAGGATCTGTCCGTCCTCCAGGAGGCCCCCTTCACCGACCAGGGCAGCGTGGTGGAGCTCTTCACCGACATTTCCCTGTGGATGGCCATCCGGAAGACCATCGAGCAGATCAACGCCAACGCAGTGGCGTAAGAAAATCCCCGCTGCTGGAGCTTGCTCCGACAACGGGGATTTTAACATGTCAATTCACAGGTTCATAACGGCTGTTCCGGCCATTTCCGACCCGGCGGAGCCTGTTCTCTTCACACAGCCGCTTGAGTAAATGGTGGGCCGCCGTAGTTTTCAGGCCAAGGGTTTCCTCTACGTCCTTTCTGCGGACGGAGCCGGCTTTCTTTGCCAGAGAGCAGATCCTCTCTTTGGAATCTGTTAGGGCAGGCGGACCGCTCTCTCTTTGGACGGGAGTCGGTTCGGACATTTCATTCCGGTTTGCTAAGATGACACGGAATGCCCCGTAGGCAGATTCAAAAAGGGGCAGGACCGGATCGGCAGCGTAAAGTCTCTGGATCTTTCCGATGCCTGTCCCATAGTTTTCGATCAATCGCATCCGATAGAATACGGCGGCAAGATGGGGGTTTCTGGATTGGGAGACCCCCATAAAAATCGCTTCCATAGAGAGGCCTGGAACCAAACCGCCCAGGGAAACAAATTCGATCCTGTCATCATAGAGGTTGATCAGGGTGCTGCCGGAGAAGGAATAATCCCTGTGAACGATGCTGTTGAGCAGGGCTTCACGAATGGCATCCTCGGGATAATCCCGCTTATCGGTTCGCTCAAGGCCGGCAAATGTCGCTTTCGTTTTGTTGAACAGATCGATGGCTGTATATGCTTCAGCCAGCTGAGACAAGAGGGAGCCGGAAAACTCTTTGCGGTCTCGGAAGATGGCTTTGTCTCGCCCTTGGAAAATCGCGAGTTTGATGGTGTGCTCACACTGGTCTGAGAGCAGCAGCGCCAGGTTGGTATATAAGCCGTCAGCATCCAGCAAGTGGAGGGGCCGCATCTGGGCTTCCCCCAATTCCTGTCCGCGTTTTTCCATCTCCTGCTGGAGGGTGGAAAAGGTCAGCGCCTGATTCATACTGCGGCAGGTTTCGTAGGTCCGGCCGCTGGTTTGCAGGATCATTTCGCGGATGCCTTCGTCGCTGAGGGGCTGGGAAGAGCTCCCTTTCCGGACATACACGCCAGCGGGCTTCAGGCCCTTGTCCCCCAGGTAATAGGGGCGGCCGGTGCCGACATCGACCTGGACCTCAACCACATGCTTGCCTTCTCTTTGCAGCGTTCTGATTCTCACAAAGGACATCACATCAGGTTTGATGCTGTCTCTTAAAGCGCTGGAGAGCTGCAGCATAACAGAATCCGGGTCATCGACACCGACAACCGTTCCGTTGTTCTGGATACCGATATGAATGGTTCCGCCTTCTGTGTTGGCAAAGGCAACGACCTCCTTTTTTATATCCGGAACATAGCGCTCTTTGTATTCAATGTCAATGTTTTCAAAAGGATTCATGGAAACACCTTTCTTTCGCTGCGTACAACGTTGAACGAGTATATCGTGATTATAGTATAGCTGCGAATAGAATGCAATCGAAAAACGAAAGAAAGCGAAAGAAAAAGAAAGAATGAGAGAATGCATTACGGATACACAGAAAGGCATGCCGCATAGCCAGGTGTGCCTTTTTCTACGTGCCGCAATATAGCATCACCCCAGGCTGCGTCGAAGCTGAGGGACACCACCTTGTGGTCCCGCTGGACGCAGTAGATGGGCAGCTGCCTTTGGGCGGCGGCGGTGGTGACGTAGCTGGGCAGGTTGGTCAGCAGGCACAGGGCCACGGCGGCCAGGATGGCCCCGGGGACCGCCAGATATCGTTTGCGGAAGAGGAATAGCTTCATAAAGATCCTGTCCTTTCTCATGGGAAAGCCTATGCGGGCGGCAAAACCGCCATGCAAAACCCAGCGAAAAAGGACGGGCTGTTTTGAAGAGGGAAAGAAAACTTATGTAAAAATAGTTATTTTTCACGAAAGGCTATCCTAATACAGGTGAACTATGCTATACTATGTCTATATCTGTACACAGAAACCGTCCCGGATTTGGGAGGAGGTAATCTTATGAACATCAGACCCAAACGAATCCTCAGCAGTATGATCATTCTGGCCCTGCTGCTGAGTCTCTGCCCGCTGGTTCCGGCCTCTGCGTCCAGCGCAGGCAGAGCCATTCTGGAGCAGGACGGGAAAGTCCCCTCCGGGTATGTGGCAGACCAGAATCCCTACGGCTTCCCTGTGGGACAGCCCTTCAACCTGAACCCCTCCCATGAGCTGCTCTTTTTCGGCGGCGCCGACGGCGGCAAGCACGCCGGCCTGGAGGACACCAACGGGGGAGGCCTGCAGGACTTTGTGGAGAACCCTAGGGACAGCACCGGCTCCAGGGATTTCAATCTCCCCGACGGAACCTGGTCCTTCGTCCAGGCCACGGCCTTCAGCCCCGACGCAAATGGTCGGGACAACTACGCAGCCTTCGTTGGTGTGAACGGAAAGCACGCTAAGGTGTGGGTCTCCAGCCTGGAGGACAGCAAGCCCGTGAGTGAGGTCTACGACCTGGGAGAGATCACCTGGATGAACGACGACTACAACCAGTTCCAGAGCACCTCCCTCTTTGACATCGTAGCCGGTGACTTTGACTGCGACGGCAAGGACACCCTCGTGGTCTATGTGCCCAACAGTGGGGACGACTATATGCTCACCGAACTCTCCTACGATTCCGGCAAAAAAACCCTGACCCAGAAGGCGGAGTCCAAAGGTCTGCTGATGTCTGCTTATTTCAGCAGCTCCATCGATCGGTCGGACAGAAACTCTGCCAATAAGCTGGCGGTTTCCATGACGGTCAGCGACCTGAACGGCGACAGGATCGATGACCTGGCGGTCCTCTCCTATTGCCATAGAGTGGGGGCCTCGGATGTATCCCTGGACTGCTACAAGCCCTCCCTCAAGGTGGTCTACGGAACCAAGAGCGGGACAAGCAAGGCGGCGGTGAGCCAGACCGGAACCAATGTGGGCAACATCTGGTATAAGGACACCAACAATAACAGCATCCATACCTTCCCCGCAGCGGCCAGCCTGGTGAGCGGTGACTTCAACGGCGACAGCGTGGCCGACCTCTTTGTGGTGGGCGCCCGTGCAACGGCTGGGGTCAAGGATGGCTCCAAGGTGGACGGCAAGATCACCGTCTATGACAAGTACTGGTATATGCAGGGGATCTTTACCTCGGTGGACGGCAAGGGCAACGTAAAACTGGTGCCCGCCAGCCCCTACTATGTGGACACCAACGGCTGGTGGGTCGGCGGCTTCTACAGCAGTGATGACAGCTGCTGGGGTGAAGTCATGGCTGAGGCCGTGGCCTTTGGCGGCATGGGCACCCGAGAGCTGCTCTTTGTCAGCGGGCGGATCTATGACGTGGGTGGCAGCAGCCCCAAGACCCCTGTGCACAGTGTCTCCTACTTCAACTACAACGACGATGGAGCCAAGCATGCCGTCATCAGCAACACCCATGTTCAGTCGGTGGCAGCGGGCAACTTTGACGGCAATGAGAACGGTCAGGAGCAGGTGGTCTTCACCATTGGCCTGAAGCAGAAGGGCCAGGATGACTACTACTTCATGTGCGTCTACATTGCCGGTAAGTACAATGACCGGAATGAACTGATTGGCTATGAAAACATAGATGTCCAGGATGATTCCGAATACATCTATGAAAACAAGGGTGACGACCAGGACGAGGGCCTCAACTGCCTGGTGCTGGCGGTGGACAACGACAAGGACGGCGATGTGGTCAAGTACCTGGGTTCGGACTATCTCTATGCTGACCCGGAGGTCAAGGCGGTCATCCAGGCGGCACCCTACTTTGGTGAGCTGACCGATTACTCCTACAACAGCACCAGCTACAGGCTGGAAACCTCCTATGGGGATGCAGATGGCTCCGTCAAATCGGAGCATTACGGCGCGGGATTTGCGGGTAATGCAACGGCCTATGTGCTTTCTGTGAGCGCAAGTCTGACTTACGACCATAACATAACCACCACTACCCAGGCCGCATCCACCACCACCCATGCCAATACATACACTGCCCTGAGCCAGGATGTGGTCGTGGTCCAGCGTGTGCCCTTCACGGTCCACAACTTCCACGAGCAGAACGAGGACGGCACCTGGCCGGCTGCATCGGCAGAGGCCAACCGAACCTGTCTGATCCCCATGGAGCCCTTCTCCACCAGCCTGACGGTGGACGAGTACAATGACTTCGTGGATGAGTACAACGGAAAGATTGAAAAAGCTGTGGCGGACAAGAAGGTGACCGGTAACTGGATGCCCCTGGTGAAACTGGATCCGGAAGAAAACTATCTGGCGGGCAATGAGGGCAACCCCTATGCGTACAACATCGCAGGGGTGGCTGCTGTGCCTGCCCAGGGTGCCACGGGATACAGTGCCAACGCCGAGGTCCTCAGCAAGGAACTGCATTCCATGGACTATTCCGGCGGCTCCAAAACGGTGACCTGGAGTGAGAGCAACACCACCACCGAATCCAAGGAGACCACCAATGGAGTTTCCTTTGCAGCCACCATCACAGGAGGCAAATACTGGGGCGGTGCAACGGCGGGCGTTGGTGTAGCGTTGAATGCAACAGGAGCCTGGGGTGATCTCTACTCCACCACGGAGGGTACCCTGGTGGACACCTCCTGCACGGTGAAGGACGTTGACAAGAAAGCCCTGGTGGCCGGCGGCCAGCGGGGAGAGATCATCGACCAGTACGGTTTCCAGTGGGGCATGCTGGGCTGGGAGCGTCATCTCAGCGGCAACAATGACCCCAAGGCAGACCTGGACAGTGATGGAGAGGCAGACGGTGTCTGCATGACCCCAGTGATCGGGTACTACCTCACCGACGTGAAGAGCCCGGCCCTGTCTGTGAAGGACCTGAAGGCCTCGGTGGAAGAGAGCACCGTCACCCTGGCCTGGAGCCAGCCCCAGCAGCACGAAGGCTGGCCCGCTGTGAGGGGATACAAGGTCTATGAGGTCACAGACGCCGGGTACATCCTGTGCAGCAGCGCTGTGATCGACGGGACCACCGCCACCATCTCCGGCTGTGCCCCCGACAGCAAGCACACCTATGTGGTGACCACCTGTGATGAGGATGGGCAGGAAAGCGTTTGGTCCAACCAGGCAGAGGTCACCGTGCCCGGAAAATACTACACCCTGACCTTCACGGCCGACCCCGAGGATGCGGCCACGGTGACAGCATACGAATACAGCAAGACCGACGAGATCTATGCCTCCGGTGCATCCATCCCCGGCGGAACCACCGTGACGGTGAAGGCCGCCCCCCATTCGGGGTATGCGATCTCCGGCTTTGAGGTCCTCCGCGGAGGGGAACCGGCCCCTGGGGTCGAGGCTGGCGACACCACCGGGGCAAGGTACTGCAGCTTCCCCATGGCTGCCGACACCACAGTGAAGGTGAAGACCACGACATGTCTGTCCGACCTGACCCCCACCTTCACCGATGTGAACCCCAACCAGTGGTACTTTGAAGGGGTGGACTATGCCCTGGCCAACGGATTCATGAAGGGCATAGCGGCCAACCGCTTCGCCCCGGAGGGTGCGGTGAACCGTGCTATGATGGTCACCATCCTCCACCGAGTGGAGGGTGAGCCTGTGGCGGAAGCCTCGTCCTTTGCCGATGTGGCTGACGACACCTGGTACACCGACGCAGTGGACTGGGCAGCTGAAAACGGCATCGTCACCGGCTACCATGCCGATGCCTTCGGCCCCATGGATCCCATCACCCGAGAGCAGATAGCGGCCATTCTCTACCGCTATGCCGAGTATCGAGGCTGTGATCTGCAGGCAGCCGGGGAAGGAAACCTCGTGGGCTTCGGGGATGCAGCATCCATCAGCCCGTACGCCGTGACGGCCATGGACTGGGCGGTGGGTGAGAGACTCATCACCGGCGTGAAGCAGGATATTCTGTTCCCTGACGGCACGGCGACCCGTGCCCAGGTGGCCACTGTCCTCATGCGGATCTGCGAGGAACTGCTGGCCTGAGAGAGCAGACAGAACCATTCATACCACACAGAAAGGCCCCGGAACCGTTGGTTCCGGGGCCTTTTCGATGGGTTTGGGGAGGGTGACTGGAGCGGGAAGGCCGAGGGCTGCCGTAGGGT
>JAFVUT010000219.1 GCA_017502545.1 Ruminiclostridium sp. | reverse complement strand
GGGCCTCGGAGACCTGCCGCCCCACGGTGTACACCGGGTTCAGGGAGGTCATGGGGTCCTGGAAGATCATGGCCATCCGGTCTCCCCGGAGTTTTTGCAGCTCCTTTTGGGACAGAGCCCGAAGGTCCCGGTCTCCCAGCAGGATCTGACCATGGGTCACTTCGCCGGGGGCACGGACCAGACCCATCACCGACAGGGCGGTGACGCTCTTGCCGCAGCCGGACTCCCCCACCAGGCCCACGATCCTGCCCCGGCCGACGGTAATATCCACCCCGTCGGCGGCAGGCAGCAGGCCCTGGGCGGTGTGGAATTGAGTGCGCAGGCCGCGCACGGTCAGGGTGTTTCCCTCCATGAGGTCCCCTCCCTTTCTTGCTTTCATTGGTCCTAGTGTAGCACAGCCGGGACCGTTGGGCAACCATTTTGACCCGGTCAGAGGGGGCTCTGTCCCCCTCTAAATCCCTCGAATGAGGGCAGACCCTGGAAATTTGTGCATATTTTTCTGCAAAAGGTAGGAAATTTTTGCATTTGCCCATTCACTTTTCCGCCAAAAGGGTGTATAATCAACTCAATCCATAGGTTTCCTAGTTGTTTATCGGCAGCGGGAACCCCCACAAAAGAAGGAAACTGAAAAGAAAGAAGGACGCACCGTATGATGATCTCTACGAAAGGACGCTACGCCTTGCGCGTCATGCTTGATCTGGCCGACCACAACACCGGTGACTATATCCCCCTGAAGGACATCGCCAAGCGACAGGAGATCTCTGTCAAGTACCTGGAGAACATCCTGGCCTCCCTCAGCCGTGTGGACCTGGTGGATGCCACCCGCGGCAAGGGCGGTGGCTACCGCCTGTCCAAGCCCCCGGCAGAGTACCCCGCCGGCGAGATCATTCGCCTGGCCGAGGGCAGCCTGGCCTCCGTGGCCTGCCTGAAGGGTGCCAAGAACGGCTGCGAAAAGGCCGACCAGTGCCGAGCTCTCCCCCTGTGGCAGGGCCTGGACAAGGTGGTCTATGAGTACCTGAACAGCTACTCCCTGGCAGACCTCCAGCATCTGGAGGACGACGCACCCGCCGAGTAATCCGCAGCTTACCCCGCCGTCAGACCGACGGCGGGGATTTTTTCGCCCTAATTTGGATCATTTTTATCTAAATTCCTATTGACTTTGTCTGTCGTCCATGCTATCATCTAATTACCTAATAGATTGCTAGGAATAACTCAAAGGAGGTTTCCTTATGATATATGTCGACAACGCAGCAACCACCAGGATGAGTGGTACCGCTATAGAAGCCATGCTCCCCTACCTGACCGAGCACTTTGGCAACCCCTCTTCCCTGCACACCATCGGCCAGGCCGCCGCAGAGGCCCTGGCCAAGGCCCGGGCCGACGTGGCCGACTGCCTGAACTGTGCCCCCGGTGAGATCTATTTCACCTCCGGCGGCAGCGAGGCAGACAACCAGGCCATCCGCTCCGCCGCCAGAAACGGCGCCATGCAGGGCAAGAAGCACATCGTCTCCACCACCTTTGAGCACCACGCCGTCCTCCACACCCTCCAGGCTCTGGAGAAGGAGGGCTTCGAGGTCACTCTGCTGGAGGTGGGCAAGGAGGGTCTGGTCACCCCCCATCAGGTGGCCGCCGCCATCCGGGAGGACACCTGCCTGGTGACCATCATGTACGCCAACAACGAGATCGGCACCATCCAGCCCATCGGGGAGATCGGCGCCGTCTGCAGGGCCAAGAAGATCCCCTTCCACACCGATGCCGTCCAGGTGGCAGGCCACCTGCCCATCAACGTGGCGGCAGACAACATCGATATGCTCTCCCTGTCCGGTCACAAGTTCCACGGCCCCAAGGGTGTGGGCGCCCTGTACGTCCGCCGGGGCCTCCGCCTCCACTCCCTCATTGAGGGCGGCGGCCAGGAAAAGAACAAGCGGGCCGGCACGGAAAACATCGCCGGCATCGTGGCCATGGCCGCGGCTTTGAAGGAAGCCTGCGCTCACATGGCCGAGCACACAGAACAGGTCACCGCCCTGCGGGATAAGCTCATCCAGGGTCTGTCTGCCATCCCCCACGGGGAGCTGAACGGCCACCCCACCCAGCGGCTCCCGGGCAACGTGAACTTCTGCTTCGAGGGCATCGAAGGGGAGTCCATGCTCCTGCTGCTGGATGACAAGGGCATCTGCGCCTCCTCCGGCTCGGCCTGCACCTCCGGTTCCCTGGACCCCAGCCACGTGCTGCTGGCCATCGGCCGCCCCCATGAGGTGGCCCACGGTTCCCTCCGTCTGTCCCTCTGCCACGAGAACACGGAGGAAGAAGTCAATGAGATCATCGAAGCCGTCACCCAGGTGGTGGTATATTTAAGAAGCATGTCCCCCCTGTGGCGGGACCTTGAGAAAGGAGTAAAGCCCCATGTTATACAGTGAAAAGGTCATGG
>JAFVUT010000218.1 GCA_017502545.1 Ruminiclostridium sp. | reverse complement strand
TGAATGGATGCCGCCGATCCGGTGCCCTGGTCGGACGTTTGACAGTCCAAAAAAAGTAAAATCCCCTCACTCCCTCTATCGGGAGAACGGGGTAAAGGGGGTGGTCAGCACATACCAGCGTTCTGCCGTTTCGGGTGGTTGGGAGGGCACGGCAAAGGGACCCCTCCAGGGGGTCCCGCCCTTTACTTGATACTATAGAAACACCCAAAGCCATTCCCTCGGCACCAAACACAACAATTAAAGCCATTTAGGGGTTGAAAAATGCCCCACCTTGAGGTATCATGTAAGTACCACCAAACACAACACCAAACCGAAGGAGGGGCTTCTTCTATGAAGAATTCTAGCACAACCCTCCGCACTTTGCAAGAGAAGAAAAACCGGGGGTATTTACTGGCCGCATCCTTTGAACGGCTGGGATATCCTGACAGGGCAAAACTCGTGGTAGAGTGCGGTACTTATCTCGGCATCCTGGACACCGGAGAGGGGGCGAAGATCGTGGAGGCGAATTTCTGTAAACAGCGGCTCTGTCCCGCCTGCAACTGGCGGCGAAGCCTGAAAATCTACGGGGCCCTCCCAGATCCTCGACTACCTGGATGCTCAGCACGGGAAGAGCATCAAGTATTTGTTCCTCACCCTGACCGTGAAGAACGTCAAGCTGTATGACCTGGGGGCCACCATCGACAGCATGGCCGAGGCCTACAACCGTCTGAGAAACAACCGGGCATGGAAACGCCGGGTAAAGGGTGCCATGAGAACCCTGGAAGTCACCATCAACCAGGACACCCAGGAGGCTCACCCTCACTACCATCTCATCCTGGCTGTTGACCGGAGCTATGCCACCAAAAACGACGACACATACTGGACACACGCCGACTGGCAGGCGGCATGGCAGAAAGCCTGCCGCCTGGATTACAAGCCGAATGTCAGCATTGAACGGGTCAAGGGCCGGGAATCGGGCATTGCCGAAGTCTCCAAGTACATGGCGAAAGACAGCGACTACTTGGTAGACCCCATGCAGGCCCACATGGGCACCGAAGAGGCCGAAGCCCTGACCGACTTCCTGGTCGGTCAGCTGATGCACCAGCTCCATGGGCGGCGGCTCATCAGCTACACCGGCATCCTCCGGGATGCGCAACGGGCCTTGAAGCTCGACCCGGAAAACGGGCCACTCACAGACACCATGAGGGGAGACGTGGCGTCTGCTATCAAACACTACCACTGGGCCACCGGCCTGGGGTGCTACGTTCCGAGAGGAGACGACAATGGATAACAACTCCCACACCGTTCTCGTGCAGATCAGCGGCCCGGAGGCCGCTGTCCAGCACGCAGCCGAAGCCCTGCTCGAATCCAACGCAGTGGATTATCAGACCATGGGCAAGGCGAACATGGGCGACTTCCTTGCCCTCACACTGTTCATCAAGGCACCGGCTACATAAGCCGGTGCCTTTTTCTTTCCATACATCCCCCCTGTGGATAAGTCCGGAATCATGGTCACATACCCGGCACGGTTGGAACCCAGGTGAAAAGGTGCATAGACAACTTTCATTTTCCCCGGCTAAAATGAAAATAGGGGGTCAAAGACACAGACCCATTTCTCGACCCGGCGGACATGACAGCCGGGGGGCATTTGAAAAGAAGGATAATCTGAAATCTCCCAAGAAGAGACCCCCGGCCTGGAGCGCAGGCCGGGGGTCTCTTTCTCTCATCGAAAGGGGGGAAGCGATGAGGACGGAG
>JAFVUT010000217.1 GCA_017502545.1 Ruminiclostridium sp. | reverse complement strand
GGGGGAAGTGGATGGGAGAGCCCTCGGCCCAGGTACAGCTGTCGGTGACCTTGCGGCCCTCCAGATAGCTTTCGGAGGAGCCAATGAGCAGGAACCCCGCTCCGACGCACAGGACCACGGCGACGATCACCACCCAGAAGGTGGGTTTCCTATAGCTCAGCACGCCCCTCACCCGGCCTTTGGCATTTTCTTCTCCAAAAGCCAGGGGAACGGCCTGGGGGAGGGATTTCTCTCGGCCCAGGCACAGGAGGGCGGCGGCGTAGTCGGCGGTGTCCTGCCGGTCCAGGTCCCGGACCACCCGCTGGTCGCAGGCGGTCTCCAGGTCCCGGCAGAATAGAATGTATGCCAGCCACAGCACCGGGTTGAACCAGTGGAGGCACAGAGCCAGCCAGAAGAGGGGTTTCATCAGGTGGTCCAGCCGTTTGATGTGGGCCTGTTCGTGGCGGACCACATGGGGGATGTAAGCGGGGTCCAGACCAACGGGGAGATAGATGCGGGGTTTCACAAAGCCGCAGACGAAGGGGGTGTCCACCCGGTCGGTCTCGAAAATGTTGTCCCGGACCCGGATGGCATCGGCCACCCGGAACCGCAGCCGGAGATAGGAACCCACCGCCCACAGGGCCATGGCCCCGGCACCGGCGGCCCAGACCAGGAAGAGCAGCTGGTAGGGGTCCCGGGTTTGGGCCTGGACGGGGGCTGCCGTCTGGGGTGTTTCGGGCGGGGTCTCGCTGATGACCGGTTCGGTGTCGGTGACCACCGGGGCGGGCATCACCTGCTGGGTCACCTGACCGCTGGTGATTTGGTCGGGCACCAGGCTCACGGGGGCCTCAAAACTCACCGGGCAGACCATCCGGAAGAAGACGGCCAGCCAGAGGAGGCAGACCACCCATCGGGGGGCTTTTTTCAAAAGGAGCCGCAGGACCATCACAGCCAGTGCGGCCACCGTAGCTGCGGCGGTCATGGTGAATAAGGTCTGGCAAAAAGCAGTCATGGGGGTTCCTCCTTTCGGGGGGATCGGCAGGGACCCCCTCATCCGTCCCGGCTTTGCCGGGCCACCTTCCCCCCAGGGAGAAGCTGTCACCGCAGGTGACTGATGAGGGGGCGACAACAGGATGCGTCAGCAAGCGGTGTCACGCCTGTAGGGGCCGATGCCCACATCGGCCCTGCTTTCTGAAGGGTCTGGCTAATGGGACGAATGACGAAAAACCTGGGTGACGTTCCGCCCTCTCCGTCAGTGCTTCGCACTGCCACCTCTCCCGGAGGGAGAGGCAAGGGAGTGGGACCACGCCATGCAGGGAATGGTCTTGACCAGTCCGCCCGCCTCACTGGCAGAGGCTGGGATGTTCTGCCTTGATCTCCTTCACGTGCTCCACCACGTAGTAGAGATCGTGGGAGTAGGGCCGTTCGGTGAGCCGCAGGAGGTACATGAGGCGGTCTTCCTGACCTTCCTGGGTCTGCCAGTTGGCCAGGTAGACCCCGTCCCAGCTCACATAGATTCCGTACCCCGAGGGGCGCAGATGGGCCATGGGGTCCTTGGCCTCCAGATCGGGGGCGGCGGTGCGGTAGGCCGCCTGGATGCCCCGGTCCGCCAACAGATCGGCGGCAGGGTCATCGGGAGAGGGGACCGTGAAGTCCTCCACCGGCTGATAGACCAGGGGATAGTGGGCGGAGGAACTGTAGGCGGTATAGGCATGGGCCAGGAACTCCGGGTGGAAGACCACCGAGCTGTGGTTGGGGGTCAGGTCGTTCAAGTCGTGATAGCCGCCCAGGTCCGGGGCCTGATAGAGGATCTCGGCCACCTGGAACGCCGGGTGATAGTGGGCCGAGGGGAAGGTATTGAAGAAGTGGTTTCCCCACAGGCAGAGGACGTTGGTCCACCACATCTGCCGCTGGGCGTACAGGGCCCGGAAGTCCTCCTGATCCAGAAGTTCGGTGATACAGGTGGTGCTGCTGCCCCAGCCGTCGGGGTAGGACCAGACGAATTCCGTTACATTATAGCCCAAAGCCAGGAAGACTTTGCCCCAGTAGTTGAGATACCAGTCGGTATACTGCCGCTGTGTATCGCTGTCGGGCTGGGTCTCCAGCTCCAGGACCAGCACGGGGCCGTTCCAGCTGTCATAGAATTGGGGGGTGTAGTTCCCGGCGTAGTCCCGGATGGGCAGAGCATCCAGAATGGTCTGGCAGTCTGCCAGGGTGGTGCAGGTCCCGTTTTCCAGGGCATAGAGGGCATCGGCAATCTCATAGCCCATCCGGTCGTGGACCTGGTCCCACCAGATGGACCATTCCTGGACACAGGAGAACTCATCGGAGACCTCCAGGGACAGGCGGGCAGAGCGGAAGGTCCCGCCCTGGTCCTTCACCAGCCGGGGAGCCTCCGGTCCTTCCAAAATCACATGGTAGGAGATGGCGGCATCCGGATGGGAGAGGGTGACCGTACCGTTGGGCAGAATGGGTGGCTCACAGGGGGTGTAGCTGCCCTGGTGGGTCCATTTCAGCAGACGGACCAGTTCGTTGGTCTGTGCCTGGGGCAGGGGGAGGGACTCACCGTCCTGTAGAATTTCACTTTGGGAAAGGGGGTTCCCCTCCAGATAGACCGTGTCGCTCTCCGGGTCGGCGGCCAGAAGAAAGACCAGACCCACGCAGGCCAGTCCGGCCAGCAGGACCACCCAAAAGGCGGGCCGCTTGTAGTGGAGAAGGGCCTGGATCCGGTGCTTGGGGTTCTCCTCGCCAAAGGCCAGGGGAACGGCGGCGGGGGGAGAGGGCCGCCAGCTCACGTGAAGGAGGGCGGCGGCATAGTTGGCGGTGTCCTCCCGGGTGGCATCCCTGGTGGCTGCCTGGTCGCAGGCGGCTTCCATGTCCCGGCACAGGAGGCGGTAGGCCGCCCAGAGGATGGGGTTGAACCAGTGGATACACAGGGCCAGCCAGGCCAACGGCTTGGTGATGTGGTCCAGCCGGTCCATGTGGGCCTGCTCGTGGCGGAGGACATGGGGGATGTCCGCCTCCTCCAGGGTCACGGGGAGATAGATCCGGGGGTGTCGGAAGCCGCAGAGGAAGGGGGTCTGGACGGCATCGGTGAAATAGATGTTGTCCCGCATCCGAATGGCCTCGGCCAGAGACCGGTTCAGCCGCAGATAGGAGACCACGGCCCACAGGACCATTCCCAGAAAACCTGCCGCCCACAGAGGGAAGACCACCTGGGTCCAGGAGAAGGACTTTTCCGGGGCAGGGGAGGTGTCAGCCGGGGGCTGGGGGGTGACGGATGGCTCCGGTTCCCGGGGTTCCGTCTGGATGGGCTGGGAGGTCTGGGGCGGAGTCTCTGGCAGGAGGACCTGCTGGACCAGGGTCCCCTCGGTGACCTCCTGGGGGATGAGGCTCACGGGGAGCTGGAAGCTGATGGGGCAGACCATCCGGAAAAAGACGGCCAGCCAGAGGAGGCAGACCAGCTTCCGGGGGACCTTTTTGAGAAAAAGCCGCAGGACCATCACCACCAGAGCGGCCACAGAGGCCGTCAGGCTCATGGTGAGAAGGGTGTGACAAAAGGCAGTCATGGGGGTTCCTCCTTTCGAGGGGATGACGGTGCGGGTTCGGAAACCCTCTTGGCTCTCCCTCTGGGAGAGCTGTCATCGAAGATGACTGAGAGGGCGGCTATCTTGCGGGATTCGGATATCGGCAGAGATTAGCCCTCTCCGTCTTTGGGCTTGCGCCCAAATCCACCTCTCCCGGAGGGAGAGGCAAGGGAGTGGCGGATCACCGCCCGTTCCGATACTCCTCCAGCATTTTTTCGATGGCGGCGGCATCCTGGTCGCTGACCGATCCGGCTTTCAGAAAGGCCGCCATGAAGTTGGGCAGGGAGCCCCCGAAGGACCGCTGCAGGACCTCCTGGCCGTCGGCCTGCCGGACAGAATCCTGGTCCACCAGGGCGGTGACCACGGCGGCTTCGTTTTTCAGGCAGCCCTTGTCGCACAGCCGCTTGATGACCGTGTAGGTGGTGGTCCGCTTCCAGCCCAGGCTGGCCTCGGCCAGCCTGCACAGCTGGGCAGAGGGGACGGGCTCGGCCTGCCACACCAGCTCCATGAGGCGGTGGTCGGCCAAAGTGAGGTTCAGATTGGGTTTCATTATAGTATCCTCCTTTGTCGAAGGGATTAGACAAGTCTAGTCTAACGGTTTAGACAGCTTTTGTCAAGGGATTTGGTATAAAAAAGATGGATGCCATCGGCATCCATCTTTTTTATACCACCTGGAACAGGTAGAATTTCAAATATTCGGTCTCGGGGACACCCCAGAGGATGGGGTGGTCGGGGGACTGACGGCGATCCTCGATCTGGCGCAGGCTCACGGCGGCATCGGCGGCGGCCTCCCGGAGCATCTGGCAGAAGAGGGGTGCGGTCATGAAGTGGGAGCAGGAGCAGGTGGCCAGGTAACCGCCCCGGGGCAGGAGTTTCATGGCCTTCAGATTGATCTCCTTATACCCCCGGAAGGCGTTCTTCACGGTGGCCCCGCTCTTGGTGAAGGCAGGGGGGTCGAGAATGATGTAGTCGTAGGGGGACTTCTTCTCCCTGGCCATGTCGATGAGCAGGTCGAAGACATCGGCCTGGATGGCGTCCATATTGGTCAGACCGTTGAGCTGGGCGTTCCGGCGGGTGAGCTCCACGGCGTCCTTGGAGATGTCCACGGCGGTGACGTGCTCGGCCCCTGACATGGCGCAGTTCATGGCAAAGGCTCCGGTGTGGGTGAAGCAGTCCAGCACCCGCTTGCCGGGGGCCAGGGCGGCGGCAGCCCGGCGGTTGTATTTCTGGTCCAGGAAGAAGCCGGTCTTCTGTCCGTTGATGTAGTCCACATCGTATTTGATGTTGTTTTCGGTGATGATCACATGGCCGTCCAGGTCGGTGGACAGGCCGGGCAGGTCATAGAACCCATTCTCCTGGGGAATGCCCTCCTTCACCCGCAGGGCGGCCTCGTTGCGCTCGTAGAGGGCCCGGACCTTCACCCCGTAGCCTGCCAGCAGGTCCACCAGCTGGGGGTAGAGGATGTGCTTGACCTTCTCCATGCCCATGGAGAGGACCTCGGTCACCAGGATATCCCCAAAGAGGTCCACGGTGAGGCCGGGGAAGAAATCAGCCTCGCCGAAGATCAGCCGGGAGGTGGAGAAGTCGGGACCCATGACGGTGCGGCGGTACTCCAGGGCGTGCTGGAGACGGCGCCGCCAGAAGGCCTCGTCGAACCGGTCGTTGGTGTTGCGGGAGATCAGGCGGACCCGGATCTTGGAGTTGTCGTTGATGAAACCGGCACCCAGCCAACGGCCCTTCTGGGTGACCACATCCACGATGTCGCCGTTCTCATAGGGGGCATCGGGACCGGTGGTCTCCGCCCCGTAGACCCAGGGGTGTCCCGCCCGAAGGGAGCGGGCGGCCTTTTCGTTGACCGTGATGATGGGATAGGGACGTGCCATGGCAGGGCCCTCCTTTGTGATACTATGGAATGGAGATAGTGTAGCACATGGGTCAGTTCAGTGCAAGAGGCTGGCCTTTTGGGAGGAATCATGTTACAATAAATAAAATAATGAAACCCGGACCAAAGGAGGAACCGCCATGACCAAGAAGATCAAGCTCATTGCCCTGGACCTGGACGCCACCCTGCTGGACAGCCGGAAGAAGATCTCTCCCCGGAATCTGGCCGCTCTGGAGCGTGCCCGACAGATGGGGGTCCTCATGGTGCCGGTCACCGGCCGTCCCGCCCAGGGGCTGCCCCAGGCGGTGCTGGACCTGCCCGGCCTGCGGTATGCGGTGACCTCCAACGGGGCTACCATCCGGGACTGGGCGGAGGACCGGTTCCTCCTGGAAAAGCACCTGACCCCCGAGACCGCCCTGGCCGTTTTGGATACCTGCCGGGATTTTGATATGGTCCGTGAGGTCTTCCGTGAGGGCATCGGCTACCTGACCCAGGCCGACTACGAAATTTTACGGGACCGCTACGCCGGGACCCCCATGTGGGAGTACGTGATGGGGACCCGTCAGGTCCTGCCCGGCTCCCTGGAGGACTTTCTCCGGGCAGATACCCGGCCGGTGGAGGAGCTTTTCTTCCTGACGGGCAGTATCCAGGAGAAAGAGGCCCTGCGGGAACGTCTGTCCGACCTGCCGGAGATCGGCTTTGCCGACCCCTTCCCCAACGACCTGGAGGTCATGGCCGGGGGCATCGACAAGGGCGAGGCCTTTCTGTGGCTCCTGGACCACCTGGGGATCGATCCCTCCGACACCCTGGCCATGGGGGACGGGGGCAGTGATATCCCCCTCCTTCGGGCGGCGGGCATCGGCATCGCCATGGGCAACGCCCTGGACTATGTGAAGGAGGCCGCCGATGACGTGACAGCCTCCTGTGATGAGGACGGTGTGGCTTTAGCCTTGGAGAAGTACATATTCAACGACAAGCAGAAAAATCCCGGAACCTGATGGTTCCGGGATTTTTCGTGAATGGACAGGATGAGATGATCGTATTATCGACCCAGGCTGTGGACCAGCATGGGGATGGCAGCTTCGAAGGAGACGCCGTACCAGCGGGCCTCGGGGTCCTTGGCGGTCTCTTTCATGCACTCCAGGGTGTAGTCCACGGCGATCTTCAGTGCGCCTTCCAGATCCTTGCCGTTCATCAGTGCGCCCACGCAGGTGGAGGCCCACACGTCGCCGGTGCCGTGGAACTGGGTGGGGAGCTTCTCGTTGAAGTAGCTGGAGTAGGTGTCGGTGACGGAGTCATAGGCCATGGCGCCGATCTTGCCGGGCTCAAAGGAGACGCCGGTGAGGATGGCCACCTTGCAGCCCAGGCCGGTCAGGTCCTTGAGCATCTTCTTGATGTAGGCCTCGTCGTAGTTGTCGCCCACATACTCCACACCCAGCATGAAGGATGCCTCGGTGAGGTTGGGGACGATGACATCAGCCTTGCCGCAGAGCTTGCCCATCTCCAGAGCGAACTCGGGGGTGAAGCCGGGGTACATGACACCGTGGTCAGCCATGGCGGGGTCGCAGTAGATCAGGGTGTCCTTGCCCCGGAAGTCGTCGAAGAACTTGCCCACCAGCTGGATCTGCTCGAAGGAGCCCAGGTAGCCGGTGTAGACGGCATCGAAGGTGATGCCTTCCTTCTTCCAGTGCTCGGCGATGGGGGTGACCTCCTGGGTCAGGTCGTGGAAGGTGAAGCCCTTGAACCCGGCGGTGTGGGTGGAGAGGACTGCGGTGGGGATCACGCCGCACTCCACGCCCATGGCGGAGATGATGGGCAGGGCCACGGTCAGGGAACACTTGCCCACGCAGGAAATATCTTGAATCGAAACGATACGCTTCATAATGAAAGCCTCCTTACTCATATGAACCCGACAGCGATTCTGTCGATGGATACAAGATACCATAGAACTGACCTTGAGACTATAGCCAATCCTGTTTTATTTGACAATACCAGATTGTATCTGGCATGTGGGGAAGAGGGAGTAAGCTCTCCCTCTGGGAGAGCTGGCGCCGAAGGCGACTGAGAGGGCGAATTTCTGCCGATTGTGCAGCACCGCAACAAATTAGCCCTCTCCGTCTTCGGCTTCGCCGAATCCACCTCTCCCGGAGGGAGAGGTTAATCGCTTCGCAGAATTTCGCCCTCCCCGGAGGGCGAAAATATTGTATGTTTTTTGCCGGCTTTGCCGGTGAAAAAACACTTCTCGGAAATTTGTTGTGCCCGGCGGGCGCGGCAAATTTCCGCCATCCCCACCTCAAAAAGCGGCAGCAGCTCGCTTTTTGAGGTCTATCACCAAAAAAGCC
Organism: Ruminiclostridium sp.; assembly: GCA_017502545.1. Classification (GTDB taxonomy): domain Bacteria; phylum Bacillota; class Clostridia; order Oscillospirales; family Oscillospiraceae; genus Evtepia. Next base: position 2,963 of record JAFVUT010000217.1, on the reverse strand, counting down.
TTCCGGTTTCCCGGAAGGCTTTTTTGGTGAGTAATAATGGAAGGATTTATATAGGTCGCGGTGTGGGATGAAGGAATAGACCCACAAGCGGACTAACCAGTGTAAAATCTTGCAAGTTTTCGTGCAAGTGATTCATGTTGTCTTTCATGGGGTCGGGGGCCGTGCCCCTCAGGACCGTGTGCTATTATGCAACAGAATCTCAAAAAGCACAAGTGGTAAAGATGACAAAAAACAAGGTTTCTCAAGGCTTTCTTTTCATGCGGTAGAAAATGTGTCGGTGGGAATTGACAAAATGACTCCCTGTGCTGTGAAAAAATGACATGGCAAGACAGCTTTCTCTGCATGGCTAAAGTGATATACTTGCAGATAACGGTTAAAAAAGGGCTACAAAACGGTATCATAGACCGGGAAACTGCAAAAAAATGACCTGTCCGGGGGAGGGGACAGGTCATTTTGGTCATTATGCGGGACGGACCACCAGGCGTTTGATCTCGCCGTCATCACTGAACTCCTGGATGGTGGCGATGGCGCGGATGTGGTAGCCGTTGTAGATGGCGTAGTAGTAGGCCTGGGTGTCGCTGACGATCTGGGGATCGGTGATCTCGAACTTCCGGAACAGGAACTGGTTCCGGAAGAACATGTCGATACCCTCGGGGCCGTAGGCGTGGATCAGAGGGCGGCCCGAATCCTTGGGACAGTAGTCCACGAAGATGGCAGTCTCAGAGAAGATCTTGCTCAGGGCCACAGAGTCCCGGTTGACCATAGCGTTTACATATTGTCTGATCAGAGTCATGGGGTTCGCCTCCTTAATAAACCTTTTCGGAATTGAGCAGGGCATCGGTGCCGCCGTCCACGAACATCACGTTGCCGTTGACGCCGTGGGCCAGGGGAGAGACCAGGAAGACGATGACGTTGGCGATGTCTTCCGGCTGCATCAGATCATCGGTGCCGTAGTTGGTGGGGATGGGCAGGGCGGCCAGAGCGGCCTTGGCGTTGTCGCCCATGGTGGCGGTCATGGGGGTGGAGACGTTGCCGGGGGCCACGGTGTTGATGCGCACGCCGTTGGCAGCCCAGGAAGCGGAGACACGGCGGACCCACCGGGCCAGGGCATACTTGGTGGTGACATAAATGCTGTTGCCCACGGAGAGGTTGGAGTCGTCAAACTTCTCGATGATCTTCAGGATGCGCTCCTCGTTGATGGGTTTGGTCTGGCTGTAGTTGAGCATGTCTGCGATGTCAGGGCGGGCAGCGCCCTGGGAAATGGTGTTGGACGAGGTGACCACGCAGCTGCCCTTCTTCTTCCGCAGCAGGTCGAACAGGCCATGGGCCAGGTTGACCGCGCCGAAGTAGTTCAGGCTGATGATGAGCTTCAGGTTGCCGCAGGCACCGGAGACACCGGCGTTGCAGCACAGGCCGTCGATGCCGTCGGGGTACATCTCATGGACGGTCTTGATCACGTGGTCACGGCCCTCCTGGGTGGCCAGGTTGGCGCAGATGTCTGCGTCCTTCAGGTCTACGTTGATGACTTCATGGCCCTGGCTGCGCAGGATCTCAACGGTCTTGCCGCCGATGCCGCCGGAGCCGCCGGTTACGATATAAACTCCCATAATACAAAACCTCCTTGGATGGATGTGTGTGTTTCTTTTCTTTGACTCTATTATCCACAAATCCTGCAAGAAAGAAAGTGACGGAATCACCGAAAAAACTTTCGCAAGGGAAAAGTTTTTTGTATCCCGGGAATACTGCACAATATTTTGTGGGGGAGGATGGCCGAGGGGAGGTCGAATCGCCGGTGACAAATCGGATGAAATGAATGACAAAGGGTCAATTCTTGCAAAAACGAGTGTTTCATGGCCGCAAGGTGGGGAAATGCGGCGGGAAATCGGAGAAAAAATGCAGAAAAGGGCGAAAGTTTTCCTTGAATTCCAGACGAAAGGATGGTAAACTGCAACCGACAATTTAATAATGGGAGATGCAAATTTTGTTGTAACGCCGCAAACATGCGGCGGAAGGAGAAGTATATGAAAAAGCGTATTTTCGCACTTTTCCTGTCGGCCCTGCTCCTGTCTACTGTACTCTGCGCCTGCGGAGACGGCAAGACCGATGAGGAAGCAAGCGGGTTCGGCAGCGACGGAACGAGCTCTTCCGGAGAGCCCGTCACCGGCGGTGAGCTGGTGGTCGGTATCTCTCAGGACCTGGGAGACAGTCTTGACCCGTATCAGATGGTAGCGGCAGGAACTAAAGAGGTCTTATTCAACGTGTATGAAGGTCTTGTCAAGCCCGATTCCAGCGGCAACTATGTGCCCGCTGTTGCTTCCGACTACACCGTGTCGGAGGATGGCCTGACCTACACCTTCACTCTGCGCGAGAACGTGCTGTTCCACAATGGGGACAGTGTGACCGCAGAGGACGTTCTTTATTCCTTTGAAACCTGCGCTGCAACATCCGTCGAGGCGGATCTGGTTGCAGCGCTTTCTGCTGTCCAGAACATTTCCGCAGAGGGCGATCAGGTGGTCATCACCCTGACCGAACCCAATGCAGCCTTCATCTGCCATGTGGGCATGGTCTACATCGTCCCCGCTGACTATGCAGATCAGGCAACCGCACCTGTGGGCACCGGCCCCTTCCAGTTCGTCTCCCGCTCCGTGCAGGAGAGCTTGGTGGTGGAGAAGTTTGCCGACTACTGGGGCGATGCCGCTTACCTGGACAAGATCACCTTTAAGATCTTTGAGGACCCCAACGCCCTCATGTCCGCTCTGAGCGCAGGCTCCGTTGACATGGCAAACCACCTGACCATCGACCAGGTGGATGCCATCGGCGGCGATTTTGTCTGTCTGGAAGGCACCATGAACCTGGTCCAGGCCCTGTACCTGAACAACGCTGTGGAGCCCTTCAACAATGAGCTGGTCCGTCAGGCCATGAACCATGCTGTGAATGTGGATGAGATCCTGGAGCTGACCGCT
>JAFVUT010000216.1 GCA_017502545.1 Ruminiclostridium sp. | reverse complement strand
TTACGTCGCTGCACAGAGCACAGCGGATGCTCTTGACCTTGTTGGCGGCAATGGAGATGCCAATGCCGGTGGTGCAAATGACGATGCCCTTCTCGCATTCGCCGGAAGCCACAGCCTCAGCGGCAGCACGGCCAAAGATGGGGTAGTCACAGCTCTCCTTGTTGGGGCAGCCGAAGTCCTTGTAGGGGATGTTCTTCTCATCCAGGAAGGCCTTGACCCGTTCCTTCAGGTCGAAGCCGCCGTGGTCGGAACCCAGTGCGATCATAGTCGTTTCCTCCTTGAATTCTCTAAATTATAACCGGTGCATATCCGGCTTACGCTCGTGATAGTTGGCCACATACCGGAAGCCGCAGTCCTGCATGATCTGGTAAGCTTCCCGGATACCCTTGCCGATGGGGGCGGGGGCGTGGGCGTCGGAACCCACGGTGATGAACTCACCGCCGGCCTCCTTGAAGAGCTTCAGGACGGGGATCCACTCACCCAGGGTCTGACCCTTCCAGGTGTTGATCTCAATGCCCTTGCCGCTTTCCGCGGCCAGACGGCAGATCTCAAAGATCTCGTCCCGGTACCGGTCCACAGAGGGGGGCTGGGGGTAGTTCCCCTTCATGTAGCGCAGGGGGTAGATGATATGTCCCACCACATCGTAAAACTCGGGGGCAGCCGCCAGGGCCAGCATGGACTGGAAATAGTTGTCCAGGGCGGCGTAGCAGTCGGCCAGCGTGGTGTAGTCCAGGCAGAAGAAGTCCCGTCCCCCTGCCTCCAGGCTCAGGTTGTGGGAAGACCCAATGACGAAGTCCAGACCGGGCTCAGACAGGATGACCCGGGTCTGGTCGGGGTACAAAAAGCCCATGCCCAGCTCAATGCCGAAGGGCAGGTCCAGGCGGGCCCCGAAGGCATCCAACAGGGACTTGCGCTCCTTCCGGACCGGTTCCCAATCGTAGGTGAGGGTGGGCTGGCCCTCCAGGCTCAGCAGGTCACAGTGGTCGGTGAGGGTCAGGCTGGTCAGGCCGTACTCATAGGCCTTCTGGCCCATGGCCACCATGGGGATCTCACTGTCGGGGGAGCAGAGGGAGTGGGTGTGGCAGTCAGCCAGAAACATAGCGGTCCCTCCCCTCGTTAGTTCTTATTCTTGAACTTGTCGTTGATCTTATCCTTCAGGTTGTCGAAGAAGCCGTCCTTCTCCTCGGGGATGTCCTCCCCCATGGCCTCGGCGAACTTCTTCAGGGCCTCCTTCTGGGCCTCGCTCATATTGCGGGGGACCTCCACCCGGATGGTGACGAACTGGTCGCCCCGGCCGCGGCCGTTGAGGACGGGCACGCCCTTGCCCCGCAGACGGAGGGTGGTGCCGGGCTGGGTACCGGCAGCCACGTTGCACTTGACCTTGCCGTCCAGGGAGGGGATCTCGATCTCGGCACCCATGGCGGCCTGGAAGAAGGAGATGGTTTGGTCCAGATAGATGGAGGTGCCCTCACGGCGGAGACGCTCGTGGGGCTTGACGTTGATGCCCACGATCAGGTCGCCGGCGGGACCGCCGTTGCGGCCCATATCGCCCTGGCCCCGGACAGAGATGGCCTGGCCGTTGTCGATGCCGGCGGGGATCTTCACATTGACCTTCTTGGACTTTCTCACGCCGCCGGAGCCGCCGCAGGACTTGCAGGGCTGGTGGATGATCTTGCCTTCGCCCCGGCAGTTGGGGCAGACGGTGGTGGAGGTCATGTTGCCGAACATGGTGCGCTGCTGGACCCGGACCTGACCGGAGCCGTGGCACTCGGGGCAGACCTCGGCGGTGGTGCCCTCGGCGCAGCCGGATCCGCCGCAGTCGTCGCAGGGCTCGATGTGCTGGATGGTGATCTCCTTCTCACAGCCGAAGGCGGCCTCTTCCAGGGTGATGGTCAGGGACGCCCGGACGGTCTGGCCCTTGGCGGGGCCGGTGCGGCTCTGACCGCCGCCACCGCCGAAGCCGCCAAATCCGCCGCCGAAGCCCCCGCCGAAGAAGGAGCCAAAGATATCGCCCATGTCGAAGCCGCCGAACCCGCCGCCACCGGCACCGAAGTTGGGGTCCACACCGGCGAAGCCAAACTGGTCGTACTTGGCCCGCTTGTCCTTGTCGGAGAGGACCTCATAGGCCTCGTTGATCTCCTTGAAGCGGGCCTCGGCCTCCTTGTCCCCGGGGTTCAGGTCGGGGTGGTTCTGCTTGGCCAGCTTGCGGTATGCTTTCTTTAATTCGTCGTCCGTGGCGCCCTTGCTGACCCCCAGGACTTCGTAGTAATCTCTTTTATTGGTCTCTGCCATAGCGAATTCACCTCACATACAGGCTTGCGGGGGCGTTCCCCCACGTTACACAAGCAGGGGGACAGGAAATCCTGTCCCCCGAGCTTAGAAAATAACCTCGTAGAGTTTTGCCGCCGGAGCGGCAAAATGAAGTTGTATCATGATTTCCGGCGACATGCGCATCGGAAATCATACTTCTCAGACCGCAAACGTGCGGGCCGGAGGCCCGTGCGCTGCAGCGGGCTGCAATCCCTCACTTTTGGAATGGACTCATTCCAAAAGTCCGGTATTACTGATTATCCACAACAGTGTAGTCAGCATCAACGACATCGTCGGGACCGCAGTTGTTGCAGTCGCCTGCGCAGTCAGCACCGGGCTGGCCCTGTGCCTGCTGAGCCTGCTGATACATCTTCTCGCTGACCTTGTAGAAGGACTGGGTCAGCTCGTCGGTGGCGGCCTTGATGGCCTCGGTGTCAGAGCCCTTCAGGGTCTCCTTGACCTTCTCGATGCCGGCCTGGATCTCGCTGACCTCAGCGGGGTCCAGCTTATCCTACATCTCATCCAGGGTCTTCTCGCTCTGGTAGACCATCTGGTCAGCCTGGTTGCGGGTGTCGACCTCTTCCTTGCGCTTTGCGTCCTCGGCTGCGAACTGCTCTGCCTCCTGGACTGCCTTCTCGATGTCCTCCTTGGACATGTTGGTGGAGGAGGTGATGGTGATGTGCTGCTCCTTGCCGGTGCCCAGGTCCTTGGCGGAGACGTTCACGTTGCCGTTGGCGTCGATGTCGAAGGTGACTTCGATCTGGTGCACGCCGCGGCGTGCGGGAGCGATGCCGTCCAGATGGAAGCGGCCCAGAGATTTGTTGGCAGCAGCCATCTCACGCTCACCCTGCAGGACGTTGATCTCAACAGAGGTCTGGTTAACCGCTGCCAAG
>JAFVUT010000215.1 GCA_017502545.1 Ruminiclostridium sp. | reverse complement strand
GGTAGAAGGGGGCGGTGACCCCCGCCTTCAGAGCATATTCAAAGTCCTCATAGCTGGCCTCCCCGAGGCCCGCCATGTTGGGGGCGGCGTTGTTCACGAGAAAGTCCACCTTGCCGTATTGGTCGATGACTTTCCCGGCGAAGGTCTCCAGGGTGGTTTTGTCCCCCAGGTCCCCCACGAAGCAGTCGTTGTCCAGCAGGTCGATGGTGCAGACCTGAGCGCCGGCCCTGCGGAACTCCTGGCAGATGATCTTGCCGATGCCCCGGGCGCCCCCGGTGACCACGGCCACTTTGTTGGTAAAGTCAAACATGGTGTTTCTCCTTTGCAAAGAAGTCATAGACCCGCTGGTTGAAATCCCTGGCCTCCTCATAGGCGGCGTGGCCAAACTCGTCATAGAGATAAAGCCCGCAGCCCAGTTTTTCGGCCAGCTCCTCCGAGGCCTTCCCTGTGACCACCTGATCCTGTCGGCCGCCCAGCACCAGCACCGGGCAGGAGATCCGGTCCAGCCGGTCCCAGGTGTCGAAGGTGAGGCAGGACTGGGTCAGATGCAGGAACCGTTTGGGGTCCCTGGGCTTCTGGACCAGGGTCAGCAGGGGGAGGAAGGGGCGGTACCGCCGGAGATAGGCGGGGGAGTACATCCGCTCCGCCATGTCCCGGATCAGGGACTTCCAGCGGCCTGACTCGGTCATACGGATCCAACGGCGGAGGACCTGCTCCACCGTGTCATTGTTTTTGGACAGCGTCACTGCCAGCACCAGTTTTCCCACCAGATCGGGCCGCTGGATGGCCAGCTCCTGGGCCATCATACCCCCCTGGGAGACCCCCAGGACACAGGCATCGGTGATCCCCACGGCATCCATGGCGGTGGCCAGGTCTTCGGTCAGATCCCGGATGGTGACCCCGGCCCGCAGATCCTTCCGCCGGTCAAAGACCCAGACCTTGTAGTCTTTGGCAAAGAGGCGGTACATCCAGGCCAGACCCAGTCCGGCCCCCTTGATGCCCCGGGTGTTCAGGCCCTGGATCATCACCAGAGGTTTGTTCCCCCGGCCAAAGGTAATGCAGTCCATCTCCATGTCCGGCAGGACCAGGGTCCGTTCTTTCACTTGGTACAGCATAGGCGGTCACTCCGCCATCTTCCGCAGGGTGTCCCCGGTCAGACGGTAGGTGGTCCATTCGGACATGGGTTCAGCCCCCAGAGAGCGGTAGAAGTCGATGCTGGGCTGGTTCCAGTCCAGGCACCACCACTCCATCCGGCCGCAGCCCCGTTCCAGGGCGATCCGGGCCAGCTCTCTCAGCAGGGCCTTGCCGTAGCCCCTGCCCCGGTACTGGGTCTTCACGAAGAGGTCCTCCAGGTAGAGGCCGCTGCGGCCCAGGAAGGTGGAGAAATTGTGGAAGAAGAGGGCGAAGCCCACCTCCACACCGTCCTCCAGGGCAAAGATGACCTCGGCCCCGCCCTTTTGGAAGATGGACTCCCGGAGGAGGTCTTCCGTGGCGATGACCTGGTCAGACATTTTTTCATAGTCCGCCAGGTCCCGGATGAATTCCAGGATCAGACCGGCATCTTTGGCTTCCGCATATCGAAACTTGTAAGTATCCATCATAATTACCTCACCAGATATAAGGAATGAGTCGGTATTTGACCTTCTTTTTGTAGTCGGTATAGCCTGCCAGCTCCGTTTCCAGAAGAGCCTCCTCGTCCTTCAGTCTGCCCGTGATGAGGGCGGGGTAGGCCAGGAAGACCAGGAAGGAGGGGAGAGACCCCAGCACCAGGGGCATGGACAGGAAGAGCAGGAGGGTGGCGCTGTACATGGGGTGGCGGACGATGCCGTAGAGCCCCGTGTCCACCACGGTCTGGTTTTCCTGGACCTGGATGGTCCGGGAGAGCCAAGTGTTCTCCCGCAGGACCTGGGCATAGAGGCCGTAGGCCAGCAGGAAGACTGCGGCCGCCCCCAGGGAGACCTCCCAGGGAAGAAGGAACCAGCCAAAGCGGAAGGTGAGCCCCGCCAGGAGGAAACCCACCAGGAACATGAGGCCGCTGCACTTTACCATGCGGTCCTGCTCCGCCCGTTTCTCCTTGGCCTCCAGACGGCTTTTCAGCAGGGCGGGATTTTTTGCCATCATCACCAGCCCCGCCAGGAACATGGGGACAAAGAGGATGGCCATAAAGAGCCAGCCCTGGGGGTAACGGAGGGTCCCGGCAGGGAGGAAGACCAGCAGGCCCACCAGCAGGACACCCAGGGAGAATTTGGCCAGGGCCTGGAAAAAGAGTGTTTTTGTCATAGGGAGACCTCCTCCAGCATCTTCTTTGCCTGCTTGAGGACCGGCACCTCCCGGGCGGCCAGGAGCTTGCCCAGCCTGGTGGCGGCGCAGTCCTCATAGGCCCGGAGGGCCTCCTCATGGGTCACCTTCCAGGTGGACAGGTGGAACTGCTCCCGCTCCTCCCGGGTGAGATGTTTCTCCCCGAAGGAGAGGGCTCGGCAGAGGAAGTAGTGGTTGATGTTGTGCCGGTGGATGAGGTTATAGTAGTCGCTCACCACGCCGATCTTCCCCAGAATTTCAGCGGTCACCCCCAGCTCCTCCTTCAGCTCCCGGAGGATGGCGGTGTGAAGGTCCTCGCCGGGCTCCACCCCGCCGCCGGAGGTCTCGATGAGGGCCCCCTCGGCAAATTCGTCCCAGCGCTCCACCCGCATGAAGTAGAATTTTTCTTCCTCGTCAAAGACGATGGCCCGGGCGATGGTTCGGTCGTGGTCGATGTAGTCCAGGGCCCACTGGGTGTCCCGGAGGTGCAGATTCAGTTCTTCCATGGCGGGGGACCTCCTTGCTGTGTTCATGCTTGTATTATACCGCCGGAGACCGGCCTTTGGAATAGGGAAGTTGCAGGAATGTCTGGACTTTTCCCGAAAAACCATGTATAGTGGCTGTTAGTTTGTCTCATATAAGGAGTTTGCCCTATGAACCATCATGATCTCTCCGTGCGCTGGGCCTATCTGGCCGTGGGCGTCATCGGAATGCTCTTTGCCGGCGTGCTCTACGCCTGGTCCATCCTGAAATCCCCCCTGGCCGCCGACTTCGGCTGGGGCACCTCTCAGCTGGCCCTGAACTTTACCCTGGCCATGTGCTTCTTCTGCATCGGCGGCCTGCTGGGTGCCCAGATGGCCAAGCGGGCCGGGCACAAAGTGGCCCTTCTGGCCGCCGCGGAGGCGGCCAGCGAAGTCGCCGCGGTTCGAGCGCAGGCCGACCGGGCGGGCGAGCTCGCCGACGCGGTGCGCGCCGCGGCACTGGGGCTCGACGGCATGACGGGTGCAGACAAGGTCTCGTCGATTTACGCGTTGCTCGCGAACGTGCCGGTGG
>JAFVUT010000214.1 GCA_017502545.1 Ruminiclostridium sp. | reverse complement strand
CGCGAGGCCTCGCCCAGGTTCAGGGGCCGGATCTCATGCAGCTTCGGGCGGGCCTCCAGCCGCAGGCCGGACAGGTCGTTGTAGTCGATATCCGCCGGGAGGCGTTTGCCCTCCAGACGGCGCATCTCCTCCACCTGCCGCTGCTGACGGGCGATGTAGCCCTCGTACTTGATGGAGATCTCCACCTGCTCGGTGACCGCCCTGGGCAGTTCGGGCCGCTCAGGGTCCACAGGGGCCAGATCGTCATAGGTCAGCCGGGGACGGCGGAGGAGGTCTGCCAGACGGCAGCTGTTCTTCACGGGCTGCTCCCCCTTGGACGCCAGCAGGTCGTTCAGGGCCTGGGAGGCCGCCACGCCGCTGTGCTCCAGGCGGTGCCGCTCCCGCTTGACGTTCTGATATTTTTCCAGCACCCGCTGGTACCGCTCGTCGCTCACCAGTCCGATGGCGTGGCCCACATGGCACAGCCGCTCGTCGGCGTTGTCCTGGCGGTGGAGGAGGCGGTACTCCGTCCGGGAGGTCATCATGCGGTAGGGCTCGTTGGTCCCCTTGGTCACCAGGTCATCAATGAGGACGCCGATGTAGCCCTGGCTTCGGTCCAGGATGAGAGGCTCCCGGCCCAGGATCTTCAGGGCAGCGTTGACACCGGCCACAAAGCCCTGGACGGCGGCCTCCTCATAGCCGGAGGAGCCGTTGAACTGTCCGGCTCCGTAGAGGCCGGACACCTTCTTGTGCTCCAGGGTTGGCAGCAGCTCGGTGGGGTCCACACAGTCGTACTCGATGGCGTAGGCGGGACGGGTCATCTCGGCGTGCTCCAGGCCGGGGAGGGTGCGCATCATCATGATCTGCACGTCCTCCGGCAGGGAGGAGGAAAAGCCCTGGATGTAGATCTCCTCGGTGTCCAGGCCCATAGGCTCCAGGAAGAGCTGGTGGCGGTCCTTATCGGAGAAGCGCACCACCTTGTCCTCAATGGAGGGGCAGTACCGGGGACCCACCCCCTCGATGGTACCGGTAAAGAGGGGGGATCGGTCCAGGTTGGCCCGGATGATGTCGTGGGTATCCTGGTTGGTGTAGGTGATCCAGCAGCAGATCTTGTTCTCCCCGGGCTTTTCGGTCTCAAAGGAGAAGGGGATGGCCTCCTGGTCTCCCACCTGGACCTCCAGCTGGGAGAAGTCGATGGACCGGGCGTTGACCCGGGGCGGGGTGCCCGTCTTGAACCGGCGGAGGGTCAGACCTGCCTTCAGGAGACTCCGGGTCAGGGCATCCGCCCCGAACATCCCGTCGGGGCCGCTGCGGCGGACCACCTCGCCCACGATGGTGGTGCTGCCCAGGTAGGTGCCCGAGCAGATGACGGCGGCCTTCACCCGGTAGATGGCACCGGTCTCGGTCTGCACGCCGGTGACGGCGCCGTTTTCCGTAAGAAGTTCCGTGACCTCTGCCTGCTTCACCCACAGGTTGGGCTCCTTCTCCAGGGTGTGCTTCATGATGCTCTGGTAGAGGCGGCGGTCGGCCTGGGCCCGGAGGGAGTGGACAGCAGGTCCCTTGCCCCGGTTCAGGATGCGGTACTGGATGCAGGCCTGGTCGGCCGCCTTGCCCATCTCGCCGCCCAAGGCGTCCAGCTCCCGGACCAGATGGCCCTTGCCGGTGCCGCCGATGGCGGGGTTGCAGGGCATGTTGCCCACGGCATCCAGGTTGATGGTAAAGCACAGGGTCCGCAGGCCCAGACGGGCGCAGGCCAGGGCGGCCTCGATGCCGGCATGACCGGCACCCACCACGGCCACGTCATAGGTCCCGGCCTCGTAGGTTCGGATGGGTATGGTTTTGATCTCGTCCATGGTATGGTTTCTCCATGTGATGAAGGATTTACAGGATCAGCATCTCCACGATGAACACCACCGCACAGGCGGAAAGGGCCACCATAAAGAGGTTTCCGCTGAACCAGGCCACCAGCACGCCCACCACCAGGGCGGCGATGCCCGACCAGATGCTGTCGGTGGCGTAGATGATGGCGGGGAAGGTCATGACCGCCAGGGTCACGTAGGGCACATAGTACAGGAAGGAGCGGATGAAGGGGTTCTTGATCTCCTTCCGGATGAGGGTCAGGGGCAGGACCCGGACCAGGTAGGTGGTGAGGGCCACCACAGCGATGGCCAGGTAGATGTAGGTGTTATGCTCCATGTTCGGCCTCCTCCTTTTCTTCCTCCTTCACCGGGAACAGGATGGCAGCGGCGCTGGCGATGACCACGGTGAGGAGGATGGTCCGGGTGCCGGAGGCGATGGCTGCGAAAACAGGGATGACCTCCATGGCAAAGCTGGCCGCCATGGACACGATGACCACCCCCAGGATGATCTTGCTCTTCTTGGAGGCCGGGATGATGACCGCCAGGAACATACCGTAGAGACCCACGCTCAGGGCGCTGACTGCGCTGGCGGGGAGGATGTTGCCCACGGAGGTGCCCAGGAAGGTGCCCAGGGCCCAGCCGGGCATGGCGATGGCCATCATACCGAAGTAGTAGTAGGGGTTGAGCTTGTCCGGCTCGGCGATGGCCATGCCGAAGATCTCGTCGTTGACGTTGAAGCCGATGGTCATCCGCTGCCACAGCTTCGCGGTGGAGGGGAGCTTCTGACTCAGGGCGCAGGACATGAGGATGTAGCGGGCATTGGTGACGGCCTCCATGATGGCCAGCTCCAGAAAGCCGCTGTTGGCCGCCATCATGGTAAAGGCGGCGTACTGACCGGCCGAGGCGTTCACCAGCAGGCTGGTGAGGGTGGCCTGGAAGGCGGTCAGCCCCGCATTTTTTGCGGTGATGCCCATGGTAAAGGACACCGCCAGATACCCCAGGGAGATGGGGATGCCCGTGCGGAGACCCCGGGCGAATTGCTTGCGGTTCATGACTAGGACTTCTTTCTTTTCGCGATTCTTTTCTCTATTGATGGGCCGATGTGGGCAGGAGGTGAATTGGCCAACAACCAAGAGAAGCTGGCCTGGGCCATCGGCCCCTACAAAGGAACATCGTGCCGTCGCGGGATACAGGGGCGAACTGCGTTCGCCCGCGGGCGGATATAGAATCCGCCCCTACAGGGGTTGTACGACCCTTTCCGTTTTCGTAGGGGCGCATCACGATGCGCCCGCCACCCATAGGGTTCGACCCACGTTGCGGGCGATTCGTGAATCGCCCCTACAATGGCCATCTGCAGTACTTATTCCAAAACGATCAGCGGCACATCCGGGCGGTTGAGCAGTCGGAAGGCGGGGGACTGGTTCCCCAACCCTCGGGAGACCGCCATCTGGCCGTAGTCCAGATCGTAGAGACCGGCGGTGTATCCGGGCATAAACTCCCGCTGGGGGCCGATGAGGCCGTCGGTGCCGGGGATGCGGATGAGGCCCCCGTGGGCGTGGCCCGCCAGGGTCAGGTCCACCCGGGCGGCGGCATAGTCTTCGTATTTGTTGTTCCGGTGGCTCAGGAGGATCTGGTAGATCTCCCCCTGCTCACTTCTCACCTGGTCGGCCAGCTGACCCGGGGTCTTCTGGTTGGCCAAGCCGTTGGGGTCCTCAGACCCCAGGAGGGCCAGCCGATCCCCGTTCTGCTCCAGGACCAGGTACTCATTGGACAGGACGTTCACCCCGCACTGCTCCAGCAGGGGCTCCAGCTCCGGCACCATCCCGGCTGCCCACTCGTGGTTGCCGGTGACGTAATAGGTGGGGGCGATGGCGGCCAAACCCTCTGCCACGGCAGGGATCATGGCCATCTGGCTCTCCTCGTGGATGATGTCCCCCACCATGGCGATGAGGTCGGGCTCCAGACCGGCCACGAAGTTCAGGAGCCGCTCATTTCCCTCTCCGAACTCCTTGCCGTGGAGGTCGGCGATCACGGCGATGCGGGTCCCACGGAAGCCGTCGGGGGCGGACTCCACGGTGATGGTCTCGGTGGAAAGGCCCTCCTGCTGCCAGTAAAACCAGCCGGCCACCAGGGCCAGCACCACCAAAAACGTGCAGAACCGGCGGAATCTTCTCCGGCGGCGGCGCTTCTTCCGGCGCTTCTCCACAGCGGGGTCGTGGTACCGGGCCTTCCAGTCTTCTTCCTTAATCATGGCTGATGTAGAAGGGCTTCATGAGGCTCTTCTGCTCGGTGGAGTCCTTCTGCCGGCTGGCGGGAGCCTCCACCCGGCCGGGGATGCGGTCCTTTCGGCCGGGCCGCTTCTTCTCCTTCTTCCCGGCGGGAACGGGGGCACCCTTCCTGGGGGGCTCCCGGCGGTCGGGCTCCTGGGGCAGAGCGGGCTTCACAGAGACAGGGGCCTTGGCCTTCTGTTCCTCCTTGTTCCCCTTTTTCTTGCCTTTTCCCTTCTTCTCCTTCTTTTCGGGGGCAGGGGCAGGCTTGGGGGGCGTATAGTAGCGATAGACCGGCTTGGAGGCCAGCAGACGGGCGGTGGCATCCATGATGACCTCCCCCTCCAGAGGGTTCCGGTGGGGGGTGTAGGACACAGCCAGGTCGGGGTCCGGCTGTTTGTCCAGGAAGTCCTGGAGGCTGCCCAGATTCTGCTTGCCGTGGGGGAAGGTCCGGCGTTCCTTCTCCTTCTTCACAGGAGGAGCGGGGGGAGCCTCCACCACAGGGGCGGACTCGGCCTTGGCCTTTTTCTTCTTTTTCTTGCTCTTCTTTTCGGGGGCGGCGGGTTCTGCCGGGATGACAGCCTCCTCCACGGCCTTCTGAGCAGCGGCCTTTTCGGCAGCCGCCTTCTTCCGGGCAGCGTTCTTCTCCCGGGCGGCCTGACGGGCCTCGGCGTCCTCGGCGTTGATGGGACAGCCCTTGGCATCCTTCTTGGGGGCCTCGAAGACCTCCATGGGGAAGTCGTGCTCCCGGCGGGGGACGGGCTTCTTCAGGAGCTTTTCAATGTCCTTGAGCATGGGCATCTCCCCAAAATCACAGAAGGAGATGGCGGTGCCTCCATGACCGGCACGGCCGGTGCGGCCGATGCGGTGGATGTAGGTCTCGGGGACCTCGGAGAGGTTATAGTTGAACACGTGGGAGAGTTCCTCAATGTCCAGACCCCGGGCGGCGATGTCGGTGGCCACCAGGACCTGGAGCTCCCCGGCCTTGAACTTCCGCAGGCTCTCCTGCCGGGCGGTCTGGGACTTGTTGCCGTGGATGGCGGCGGCGGTGACCCCGCCTTTCACCAGATCCCGGGCCACCTTATCGGCCCCGTGCTTGGTGCGGGTGAAGACCAGGGCGTTCTTTACCTTCTCCTCCTCCAGGAGCTGGATGAGCAGGGCGGTCTTGTTCCCCCGGTCCACCAGGCAGACCTCCTGGCGGATGACCTCCACGGGAGAGGACACAGGGGCGGCGGCCACCTTCACCGGGTCATGGAGGAGGGAGTCCACCAGGTCCATGATCTCAGGGGGCATGGTGGCCGAGAAGAACATGGTCTGCTTCTTCTCCGGCAGGAGCTTGATGACCTTGCGGACATCGTGGATAAAGCCCATGTCCAGCATCCGGTCGGCTTCGTCCAGGACAAAGATCTCAATGTCGGACAGGTCCAGGAAGCCCTGGCCGGCCAGGTCCAGCAGGCGGCCGGGGGTGGCGGTGAGGATGTCCACCCCCCGCTTGATCTGCTCCACCTGGGGCGCCTGCCCCACGCCGCCGAAGATGACGGCCTCGGTGAGGGGGAGGTTCTTGCCATAGGCTTTTAGGTTTTCATCGATCTGGATGGCCAGTTCCCGGGTGGGGGTGAGGATGAGGGCCCGGATGCCCTGCTTCTTCCCGCCCTTGGCCAGCCGCTGAAGGATGGGCACGCCAAAGGCGCAGGTCTTGCCTGTGCCGGTCTGGGCGCTGCCCAGCACATCCCGGCCGATGATGCCTGCCGGGATGGCCTTTTCCTGGATCACAGTGGGCGTCTCATAACCGCAGTCGGCCAGTGCCGACAGGATGGGCGCCCGGATCCCAAGAGACTGAAAGCTCTTCATGGGTATGTTGATTCCTTTCTTGCTTTTCCGCTGCACAGCTTCGTCCTGCAGGCCTTCAGCCTCCCTCCCCGAGGGAGGTGGCTCGCCGCAGGCGAGACGGAGGGAGTTTGCAACTGTGAGGTCACGCATTCTCCCCCAGTCAGCTTCGCTGACAGCCCCCTCCCGGAGGGGGCCTTAACACACGCTCTCGGAAAAGCGTTCCTAGATTAAAAATTCCCTTCCTCTTCCAGGAAGTAGGTCGCCTCCATGTCGGCCACAGACAGGGCGAAGGCGAGGGGGTACTTGGCAAAGGCCTTGCCCACCGTCCGGCTGTCCTCGGTGCCGGAGAAGCCCATGTGCCAGCGGATGGCCATGGCTTCCTCCCGGGTCAGGCGGACGTAACCGTTGACGATGTACACCGACTTCTCCCCGTGGCCATAGGGCAGAGGGTCGTCAAAGGTATAGGTGGGGACCTGGGTCCATCGGCCGTCCTCCCCCTTTACGTTACGGGTGGAGGGCTTGTAGCAGCCGATCTTGCACACATCGTGGAGCAGGGAGACCAGGGCAATGGACTCCGGGCTGTATTCCAGGCCGTACAGGTCGGTGACCCGTTCCCGGGACAGGTAGTCGGCCAGGCAGTGGTAGACGTTCAGGCTGTGCTCGCACAGGCCCCCGGCATAGGCGCCGTGGTACTTGGCAGAGGCCGGAGCCGTGAAAAAGTCGCTCTTGTTCATGAGGTAGTCCAGCAGGGCCTCGGAACCCTCCCGGTGGATATTTTCCCGAAAGATCTCAATGAATTCTTCTCGTGCGGACATGGCGTGTTCCTCCTCTGTCTGTCTATGGGCACAGTACTCCACAATAATAGTATATTGTACCATACCGGATGGAAATTTTCACGGGTTTTTCCTGGGACAGAAAAGAAAACTTGCCCGTCGGGAATCCCCTCCCTTCGGGCAAGTGTCACAAACCATTATTTCTTCTCGGGGAACATGCCTTCCTCCCGGAGCTTGGCGGAAATGTAGGCGTAGCTCTCGTCGTTGTGG
>JAFVUT010000213.1 GCA_017502545.1 Ruminiclostridium sp. | reverse complement strand
ATGACCTTCAGCTCGGTCATGGTGGGGTCACGGTCCTCGGTGCGGAAGTAGTCCCGGCAGAAGCGCAGGTCGTCCAGGTCCATGGCCAGACCGAAGTCTGCCACCATAGCCTTCAGGCCATCCTCGTCCAGGTCACGGAAGCCCTCCAGGGTGGCAACGGACTCGGGGATCTCATAGGTCATCACCAGGGTCTCGAAGGACTCCAGGGAGGCCTCGCGGGATTCCACGGGGTTGATGAGGTACTTCTTGATGGCTGCCACATCTTCTGCGGTCAGGTTGCCCACCAGCTGATAGACCCGGGCGGAGCGGACCAGGGGACGGTCGCCCTGAGACAGGATCTGGATGCACTGAGCGGCGGAGTCCGCACGCTGGTCGAACTGACCGGGCAGGTACTCCACGGCGAAAATGATGCCGCCCTCAGGCAGGGTGTCGGTGACCAGGTCCAGCTGGGGCTCAGACAGGATGGTCTTGACGCTGTAATCAAACAGCTCCGGGGTGATGTTTTCCACATCATACCGGTTGAACAGCCGCAGGCTCTCCAAGGATTCGATCCGGAGGAGGGTGCGGATATCGCCCAGGAGGGCGTCGGCCTCGGCAGTCAGGCCGGGGCGCTTTTCTACATATACCCGATATACCATGTTTACTTTACCTCTTCCTTTGCCCGCAGAGCACGAGCGCCGATGTCTCTGCGGCAGTAAGCATTTTCAAATGTCACGTTGGCAGCCTGGGCGTAGGCCTTATCGATGGCCTCCTCCAGGGTGTCGCCGATGGCAGTCACGCCCAGCACACGGCCGCCGGAGGTCTTCAGGACCCCGTCGTCCAGCTTGGCACCGGCCACATAGACCTCTGCATCCAGGTCAGCGGGGATGGTGATGGGATAGCCGCTCTGGTATGCCTTGGGATAGCCGTTGGAGGCCAGGACCACGCAGCAGGCGTGCTTGTCAGCAAACTTCACCTGGGTCTCGGCCAACTTGCCCTGGGCGGTTGCCTCCATGACGGTGAGCAGATCGCTCTCCAGCAGGGGCAGGACCACCTGGGTCTCGGGATCGCCGAAGCGGCAGTTGTACTCGATGACCTTGGGGCCCTTTTCGGTGAGCATCAGACCGAAGTACAGGCAGCCCTTGAAGGTACGGCCCTCGGCGTTCATGGCCTTCATGGTGGGCAGGAAGATGGTCTCCATGCACTCCTTGGCCACTGCCTCGGTGTAGTAGGGGTTGGGAGCCACGGTGCCCATACCGCCGGTGTTGGGGCCGGTGTCGCCGTCACCCACACGCTTGTGGTCCATGGAGGAGACCATGGGGATGACCACGTTGCCGTCGGTGAAGGACAGAACAGAGACCTCGGGACCGGTGAGGAACTCCTCGATGACGATGTGGCTGCCGCTCTCGCCGAAGACCTTGTCTTCCATGCACTCCTTGACGGCGGCCACAGCCTCTTCCCGGGTCATGGCCACGGTGACGCCCTTGCCCAGGGCCAGGCCGTCGGCCTTGACCACGGTGGGGATGGGGGCGGTCT
>JAFVUT010000212.1 GCA_017502545.1 Ruminiclostridium sp. | reverse complement strand
CGCTCTCCGGGATGCCCAGATCGGTGAGGGTGGCAGGGGCGCCGATCTCGTTGAAGAAGTCACGGGTCCGCTGGATGCCCTCCCGGGCCACCTCCAGAGTGGTCTTTCCGGCAGGGTCCACCCCCCACACCTGGACGGCATAGCGGGCGTACCGCTCCGGGGCATAGGCGCAGAAATACTTCATGTAATTGGGGTGGACCACGGCCAGACCGGCCCCGTGGGCCACGTCAAAGACGGCAGACAGGGGGTGCTCGATGTTGTGGCTGGCCCAGTCGGTCTTTTTGCCGTTGTTGAGCATACCGCACAGGGCGAAGGTGCTGGCCCACATGATGTTGGCCCGGGCCACGTAGTCCGTGGGGTCCTTCAGGGCGGTCCGGGTGGCGGAGATCACCGACCGCATCAGGGCCTCGGCCAGGGCGTCGGTGACGCTCTCGGTGTCGGGCTCGGAGAAGTAGAGCTCCCAGATGTGGCTGAGGGTGTCCACCACGCCGTTGACCATCTGGTGCTTGGGCAGGGTGTAGGTCAGGGTGGGGTCCAGGATGGAGAAGACCGGGTAGGTCAGGTCGGAGTCATAGCCGTTCTTCTCCCCGGTGGCCCAGTTGGTGATCACCGAGGACCGGTCCATCTCACTGCCGGTGGCGGGGATGGTCAGGATGGTGCCCAGGGGGATGGCGTCCTCCGCCTCCTCCCAGTTCACAAAAAAGGCCTGCCAGAAGTCCCGGTCGGTCCGGGCCCCCACGGCGATGGCCTTGGCGCAGTCGATGACGCTGCCGCCGCCCACGGCCAGGATGAAGTCCACCCCGTTGGCCTTGCACAGGTCGATGCCCTCGTAGACCTTTTCGGTCCGGGGGTTGGGCATGACCCCAGGCAGCTCCACCACGTCCTTGCCGGCCTCCTGCAGGGCAGCCAGGACACGGTCATAGAGGCCGCTGGCCTTGATGCTGCCGCCGCCATAGACCAGAAGGATCTTTTGGCCCACCAATGCCAGTTCCTCCGGCAGGTGGGTCAGAGCGTCCTTTCCGAAATGGATCCGGACTGGATTGTAAAATCTGAAATCATACATACTATCATCTCCTAAAACTTAGGTGGCGGCACCCAAAAGGGTAAACAGCTTGGTCTTGAAGGCCCCTACGTTCACCGCCGGACAGACGGCGGCGTTGGGCTGGGTATCAGGGTCCATGCGGAAATGGCCCCGCATCTCCCCCTGTGCCAGTTCAATGGCGCAGTGGGCCCGGAAGACCCCCTCCATGATCTCGGGATAGAGGGCGGCGGTCATCACCAGACTGTCGATGACCGCAAAGGACTCCCTTCCGTAGGTTTTTCGGTAGTATTCCCGCAGGGTGCGGGTGCACCGGGCGCAGAAGACAGCGGCTCCACTGCCGCTGTTCATCAGGCGCTCCACCTCCGCCGGGGTGATCTCGGTCTCCCCCACGGCGGTGTCCCAGGTGACCCAGAGGGTATCCATGCCGGCCCGGAGGACGATGTCCGCCGCTTCCGGGTCGGCGTACACATTGTACTCTGCCTTGGGGGTCATATTTCCTGTGCCGCTGGCAGAGCCCCCCAGGATCCAGACCTTTTTGATGTTCTCTGCCAGGTTCTCTTCCTTCTGGAGGGCCACGGCCAGGTTGGTCAGGGGGCCGCAGGTCACGATCTCGATCTGGCCGGGGTTGGCCATGACCAGGTCGATGATGGCATCCACGGCGTGCTTGTTCTCTACAGGCCGGGGAGAGGGGGGTAGATCCATCCCCCCAAGGCCATCTTCGCCGTGGACATCCGGGGCATAGAAGGCCTCGGGATTCCGCAGGGGGAACTCCATGCCCCGATAGACCGGCGGGGCATAGGTCCCGGCTGCATCCACCGCCAGCATGGCGTTTTTCACACACAGGTCCAGGGGGAGGTTGCCGCAGACCACGGTGATGGCCTCCACGCGGACCACATCTGTGGCCCGCAGGGCCTCTATGACCGCCCAGACATCATCTGACCCGGTATCCGTGTCAACCAGGAACCGGCGCAGTTCCTTTTCTTTTCTCATTTGTTGTAGTACACCACGTTTTCGGGGCGGATGCGGACATACACATGGGACCCCTCCTCCAGGTGGTCGGCGCTGATGCCCAGGGCGGAGATGTCCACGGGCTGGGTGCCCAGGGTGCCGATGAGCTTCCAGCTCAGGCCGGTGAAGATCTTCTTCTGGAGATGGAAGGGGTTGGCCCCCTCGGCCTCCGGGGCGCAGAACTCGAAATACTCGCCCCGGACAGCGGCCTTGACGGGGTCGCCCTCCTGACCGCCGCAGTGGTTGACGGCGATGCGGAGGTCTCCGTTGGCCAGATACCACTGGCCCCCCTCACAGCACAGGGTGCCGGAGATCAGGTTGGCCTTGCCCAAAAAGTCCGAGGCGAACTCGGAGACGGGGCGGCTGTAGATGGAATAAGGGTCACCCTCCTGCTCGATGCAGCCCTTGTTCATCAGGATGATCTGGTCCGACATGGTCAGGGCCTCCTCCTGGTCGTGGGTGACGAAGACGGTGGTGGTACCGATCTCCCGCTGGATGTTGCGGATCTCATACTGCATCTCGGCCCGGACCTTCCGGTCCAGGGCGGAGAGGGGCTCGTCCAGCAGGAGGATGCTGGGCCGGGTCACCAGGGCTCTGGCCAGGGCGATGCGCTGCTGCTCACCGCCGGAGAGCTGGTGGATGCGGCGGGAGCCGTAGCCCGGGAGCTTCACCAGCTCCAGAGCCTCCTGGACCCGCTCGTTGATCTCATTCTCGGGGACTTTCTGCATCTTCAGGCCGTAGCCCACGTTTTTGGCCACGTTCATGGAGGGGAAGAGGGCATAGTTCTGAAAGACCAGGCCGATGTTCCGCTTTTCCGGGCGGACCTTGGTCACGTCCACCCCGTCCACCAGCACTTCGCCGGAGTCCGGGGTCTCCAGACCGCAGATGATGCGCAGGATGGTGCTCTTGCCGCAGCCGGAGGGGCCCAGCAGGGAGAGGAATTTGCCGCTCTCCACGGTGAAGCTGACCCCCTTGAGGACTTCGTTCCGGTCAAAGGTCTTTCTCAGATTGTTAACAGCAAGTTCTGCCATGGTTTATTCTCCTTTTTTCGATTGGGTCCCGGAGGACATCCCAAAGAGTCCGCCGGCAGAGAAACCCAGCTTGCTCAGCAGGATGACCACCACCACAGAGACCAGCACGATGATGGCGGACAGGGCGTTCAGGTCGGCCTGGTAGCCGCTGCGGATGCGGGTGAACACCAGGGTGGGCAGGGTCTGGACCCCAATGGGGATCAGGTAGTACTGGACCACGAAGTTGTTGAAGCACATGATCATGGCCATGATGCCGCCGGCCAGGACGCCGGGGGCGATGGCAGGCAGGGTGATGTCAAAGAACACCCGGGCCGGCCGGGCTCCCAGGAGGCGGGCTGCCGCCTCGGGGGTCCGGTCCATGGACAGGAACCGGCCGTTCACCAGCAGGACCACGTAGGGCAGCACCACGATGAGGTTGCCCAGGAACATGGACAGCACGCTGCGGCCCGACCCCAGGAAGGAGAAGAGCAGCAGCAGGGAGATGCCGGTCACCAGCCAGGGGATGATGATGGGCAGCTGGAGGACGAAGTTGAAGCGGTTGGCCCACT
The DNA here is from genome assembly GCA_017502545.1 of Ruminiclostridium sp. Lineage (GTDB taxonomy): Bacteria > Bacillota > Clostridia > Oscillospirales > Oscillospiraceae > Evtepia. The sequence continues at coordinate 1,125 of JAFVUT010000212.1, read as the reverse complement.
TGGGGGCGTAGGCCTGGAGGCCGAAGGCGGTCATGGTGCCGATCACCACGGCGGCCAGGGTGACAGCGAAGGCAAACTTCAGGCTGTACCAGCAGGCGGGCAGCAGATTGCTGGTGGTAAACAAGGTCACATACCAGTCGGTGGTGAACACATAGGGGAACATGCCGTAGGGGGTGGCGTTGAAGGACATACCGATGATGGCGATGATGGGGATGTACATAAAGGCCAGCACCACCCACAGGCACGCCAGCATCACAGCGTTGAATCCTTTGGACTTCATTCCATGTCACCTCCGATGGCTTTCTGGGCACGGGCCGTGGCCAGACGGGTCAGGCCCATGATGATACTCAGGACGATGAGCAGGGTGCAGGACAGGGCCGCACCGTAGCCCATGTTCAGGGAGCCGGAGTACTGGGTGTCGATCATGCTGCCCACCATGGCGCCGTTGGCGCCGCCCACCAGGCCGGGCTCCATGAAGCTGCCGGCCACGGGCACGAAGACCAGCAGGATGCCGGACAGGAGGCCGGGCACGCTCATGGGGAAGACGATGTTGGTAAAGGTCTTCCACTTGCTGGCCCCCAGGGTCAGGGAGGCCTGGATCAGGTTGTCCCCGATGCCCTCCAGGGAGGAGTACAGGCACAGGACCATGTAGGGCAGGTACTCATAGGTCAGCACCAGAATGGTGGCCTTGTTGGTGTAGAGCAGGGTCTCGGCCTGGATGCCCAGGGCCTCCAGCATGGTCAGCAGCAGGCCGCCGGACTGGAGCAGGTTCATCATGGCGTAGATCAGCAGCAGCTGGGAGGTGAAGAAGGGCAGGATCACCACCATCATAAAGATGCTGCGGTTCTGGGGCTTGACCACCTTGGCGATGGCCCAAGCCGCCGGGTAGGCTGCCAGGATGCAGATGAGGGTCACCACCCCGGCGATGAGCAGGGACTTGCCCAGCAGCCGCCAGAAGGTGTCGGCCTGGACCATGCGGGTTATGTTGTCGAAGGTCCAGCCCGGCCAGGGCTGCCCGGCGAAGATGTTGTGGTTCATAAAGCTGAAGACCAACAGCATCAGCAGGGGGATGACCGTCAGGCACAGCAGCATGACGATGCTGGGGGCGGTCCACAGGGCGGTGGG
>JAFVUT010000211.1 GCA_017502545.1 Ruminiclostridium sp. | reverse complement strand
CCTTTCTGTGCTTTAGGTGGTGGATACAAGTGGTGGGTGGCATTAAGCATCTAGGCTCTCCGGCTCTCTCAATCTCCCTTATCCGGTCCCACTCTTGTCTTGCGTTCTTGGTTCGGTCTCCCTACTTCGTCCGCCTTGACTGGTATCCGTGTTCCTCTCTGTGCTATTATAATAACATAGTTGCGCAACGATATCTATTGACATACTACATATAATTGCGCAACGATATTTGTGTAAAATTATAGTTGCGCAACGATTGAACCGGGTGTATAATAAAGCTATACTAGGAAAAGAGCAACATTGTGGGAGGTGTGTGTATTGGGTAAGGCAAGTACGAAAGCGCAAAATAAGTACATACAAAAGGCCTATGACCGTGTCAATTTGACTCTTGCCAAAGGTGAGAAGGAAGTGCTCCAGGCCCACGCTGCCGCTCGGGGTGAGTCCGTCAATGGGTTCATAAACCGGGCAATCGCAAATCAGATTGAACGGGACCACGGCGGGGAGGTGGCAGCTGCTACCATGACCCAGGAGAGTGCAGCCGGTGGCCTGGAGATTACCCCGGACCTCCTGGAAGTCATACGGGGGGCCTCTGAGGCCGCTGGTGAGGCTCCAGGGGAGTTTCTAGCCCGGGCGGTGCAAACTCAGGCAGAACGGGACACAGTAGCCCGTAGGATCAGCCTCAAAGGCGGCGGTCTTTGATTTTTGGTTTCAACGCATGGCGGGGAAAGGCGTGGTTTGCTGAGGTTTGGCAGGCGTGGTTTACGCCGAATATTTTTTTCGGAGGTAGTATTATGACTGACCAGAACTTAGAACGGAGACTTCGTTATGCTTTGGAAAAAGAGGGTTACAAACTGCATAAATCCAGAACACGGAGAATCCACGCCCATGATTTGGGTGGGTATCGGATTGTTGACGTAAGACTCAACGCTTGTATCGCTGGCCCTGACTTTCAGCTGGAGCTGGACGATGTGGCCGATTTTGTGAAGGAGTTGCAGGGATAACCCGAGAGGGCCGGGGAGTGTTCCCCGGCCCTCTTTACATTGCCAGAACTTCGATATATAATATCGGGGAAGTTTGGCGTAAATTTGACCCCAACTTTGACCCCTTAGAATACCCCTTACACGGTTTTATTCCATTTAGCCCAATTTATCGAAAAACGGAAAAAGCCTTGATTTATAAGGGAAAATTGATACTTGATTTATCGCTATTTTACTCGGTTTTGCGGGCCTAAGCTAATTCGAATCCTTCACCCGCTGCCAAAGCCGAGGACGAAAGTCCTCGGCTTTTTCGTTACAAATTATTAACTCTCAACGAGGATACTAATATGGCCAACATCATCGAAGTCACCGAATTCAATGCCCCCGAGCTGGATGTCTTTGCCCGCCTCACCGAGGCTCAGCTCCGCAACCGAAAGGAATCCGAAAAAGGAATTTTTATTGCGGAAAGCCCCAAGGTCATCAGCGTGGCCCTGGACGCAGGCTGTCAGCCCGTGGCCCTTCTCATGGAGCGCAGGCACATTGAGGGCCAGGCCAGGGAGATCATCCACCGGTGTGGGGATATCCCTGTGTACACCGCCGACCGGGAGGTCCTGGCCGGGCTCACCGGCTACCAGCTGACCCGGGGCATCCTGTGCGCCATGCACCGCCCCAAGCAGCCCACGGTGGAGGAGATCTGCGCCAAGGCCCGCCGGGTGGCCGTTCTGGAGGGCATCGTGGACACCACCAACGTGGGGGCCATCTTCCGCTCCGCCGCCGCTCTGGGTATGGATGCCGTCCTGCTCAGCCCCACCTGCTGTGACCCCCTGAACCGTCGGGCCGTTCGGGTGAGCATGGGCACCGTCTTCCAGATCCCCTGGGCCCGCCTGGGGGAGGAGGCCAGCCAGTGGCCCGGGGAGGGCATGGCCCGTCTCCGCAGTCTGGGCTTCAAGACGGCAGCCATGGCCCTGAAGGAGGACTCGGTCTCCGTGGAGGACCCCGGGCTCATGGCCGAGGACAAGCTGGCCATCATCCTGGGCACCGAGGGAGACGGCCTGGGGGCCGAGACCATCGACCGCTGCGACTACACCGTCCTGATCCCCATGGAGCATGGGGTGGACTCCCTGAATGTGGCCGCCGCCAGCGCCGTGGCCTTCTGGCAGCTGCGGGCAAGATAAAAGAAAGACCTGAGAGGAACGAGCATTCCTCTCAGGTCTTTTTGCGTTTACAGATAAAGTTTGTTGGGCTTTCGGCCGCCGCAGGACTTTCGCATGGCAAGGCCTGCGGGGAGCAGCACCAGGGGGCTGACTTTTCGGGCCCGCTGGGGGCAGAAGGCCGTGCAGGCCATACAGGAGATACAGACCTGGGTATTTGTCCGGTTGGGATCTTCCAGGGGGATGGCCCCCACGGGGCAGTGCCGGGCGCAGTGGCCGCACCGGACACAGCCGTGGTCGGCCTTGGGCTTCATGGGGATCCCGTTGTAGGGCCGGTAGGGAAAGCTGCCGGGGACGTACAGTTCCTCGGCAGATTCCTCTGCCATTTTTTCCTTGATCTGCTGGGCGAAGGACATCAGTTCCCGGTGGTCCCGGTTGTCGGGGCGGCCGGTGCCGAACTGGGGCATGATGGAGTGCTGAGCCACAGCCTCCAGGGCGGCCACCGGCTGGAAGCCCGCTTGGGTGAGGACCTCTTTCAGCTCCAGCAGGGTGTCGTCAATGGCCCGGTTGCCGAAAACAGCCATGAGGATGGCCTTGGCTCCGTTGCCCTGCATCCTGGAAATACGCTTGACCGCAGGAACGGGGACCCGTCCGCCGAAGGAGGGGACTGCCACGATGCACAGATCCTCGGGGCGGAAGGGGATGGCGGAAAAATCGGCCTTCCGGTCCATCAGGTCCACCACCCGAACGTCGGGGGAAAACTCTTTGGTCAGCAGATTGGCTGTTTTCATGGTGCCGCCTGTGGGGCTGAAGAGGATCTCGTAGGTGGTCATGGGGTGGGGCTCCTTCCCTGGATTTCGATAGATCGATTATACCGTATCTGGGGAGAGGACGCAACCTTTGGGGGAAAAATCAGGCAGGTTCCATGGACTGAAATTCTGTGAGATCCCCCCAGAATCTCTTGGGCATATGGGTCTGACGGCACTTGGGGTTGTACCGGGAGGGGATGGCGACGGTGTTATAAAATTTTCGCCACAATGCCTGGCATTCCAGCTCTGCCTGGTCGGGCTTGTCCAGGTCCAGATGGTCCACCGGGCGGATCTTCCACTTGCCTCCGGCGTAGAAGAGGGCCTCCCTGTGGGTCTTGTCGTGGAGGAGGAAGGCCTCGTTGGGGAGCCGTTGGCAGAAGTGGGGCCGCAGGAGGGGGAGGACCCGGTTTTTGGGGGTGATCTGCCCCACCAGGACCCCGTGGTAGTCGGCGAACCGGACAAAGCCCTTGTACTGATGGGCCTCATGGGTGAGATGGTGGATGGCCCGGTTCAGGATGAGGATCCGCTGGTCGGTGACATCCTGGGGGAGGGTGTGATGGAAGGCCAGGTAGATCAGGTCAAACATATGCCTCTCCTTCTGGGGCAGGTCGGTGAGGAAGGCGTAGGTCATCATCCGGCGGAAGGATTCGGAGACCTCTTTCTCCAGGTCCTGGTAGACCTGGCGGGCCAGGTGGGGGTCGGTGACGATCTCCCGCAGGGGGTAGAGGGAGAACTGCCGGTTGCCGGGGGTCAGGAAGTAGAAGGGGTATTCCTTCCGGCGGAAGCTGTCACCCACGCAGGTGAGAAAGCCGGTAAAGGTGCCGTCATAGGCTAAGGTGCACTGGGGCCAGGTAGACATAGAGAGGACTCCTTTCCTTGAAAATCATAGAAAAAATTAAAACATCAGGCAAAGAGGGAGAGTTGTTCGTACTGGGGCTGGATGGCCGGGGCCTCCAGGGCGGTGAGGGTCCGGAGGACCTGTTCCGGCCTGGTCCGCAGGGCGGGGGTCATGTGCCCGGAGCAGGTGAGGAAGTACTGGGCCCGCTTCATGACGATCCCCAGCTTTTTCAGGCTGTTCTCGTCCAGAGACCGCCATCGTCGGGCGGATAAAATCTTTCTTGCCCCAATGACTCCGATGCCGGGGACCCGGAGAAGGGTCCGGTAGTCGGCGGTGTTCACCTCCACCGGGAACCGGTCCAGATGGTT
>JAFVUT010000210.1 GCA_017502545.1 Ruminiclostridium sp. | reverse complement strand
TATGCTCCAGAACGGAGCGGCCAAGGTCTACGCCGTTGACGTGGGCTATGGTCAGCTGGCCTGGAGCCTTCGGCAGGATCCCCGGGTGGTCTGCATGGAACGGACCAACGTTCGTTACCTGACCCAGGAAACCATCCCGGAACCCCTGGATTTCGGCAGTGTGGACGTCTCCTTCATCTCTCTGCGCCTGATCCTGCCTGCCCTCCGTCCTCTTATGAAGGACAGCGGTCACCTGGTCTGCCTCATCAAGCCCCAGTTTGAGGCCGGTAAGGAAAAGGTGGGCAAGAAGGGCGTGGTCCGGGACCGGAAGGTCCACCTGGAGGTCCTGGAGCAGTTCCTGCGCCATGCGGAGGAGAGCAATTTCTACGTGAAAGACATCACCTTCTCGCCCATCCGCGGGCCGGAAGGGAACATTGAATATCTGGGGCATCTGACCGTGGCGGAGCAGCCTCCCTACACAGGAGACCTGGCTGCCCTGGTGGAGGCCTCCCACGAGACTTTGGAGGGGAATGCCCAGTGAAAATCATTCTTTGCCCCAATCCCTTTCGAGACAAGGGACTGAGAGCGGCCAAAAGTACCGAGCGGCTGCTCAGTACGGCTGGGGTGCAGACAGAATATTGTTTTCCTTTCCCGGTGGATAAGTCTGTTCTGGCCGATGTAGACCCCAGCATCCAGATCAAGGATCTGAAGACCGAACTGGCTGATGCGGATTTTCTGGTCTGTTTCGGCGGTGACGGCACCATCCTCCATGCAGCAAAAGACGCCAGCAATTTTGGCGTGCCCATCGTGGGGGTCAACATGGGCAGTGTGGGCTTTATGGCCGAGTTGGAGCAGAGTGAGATTCTCCAGCTCACCCGCCTCATCAGTGGGGAATACAAGCTGGAGAACCGGATGCTTCTGGATGTCCGGGTCCTTCGGGAGGGCCGTACCCTCTTCCGCAGCACGGCCCTGAACGATGCGGTGGTCACCAAGGGCGCTGTGGCCCGGATCATCGACCTGAAGGTCTATGGGGACAAGGTCCTCATCTCGGATATCTTCGGTGACGGTGTCATCATGGCTACCCCCACCGGGTCCACCGCCTACTCCATGTCTGCCGGAGGCCCCATCGTGGAGCCCACGGCGGAAAACATCATCATGACCCCCATCAGCGCTCACGCCATCCACGCCAAGGCCATGGTCCTGGATAAGAACCGCCTCATCGATGTTGTGGTCCCCAAGGAGAGCCGGAAGGCGGCCTACCTCTCTGTGGACGGCGGCAAGGCCTTTAAGCTCTTCTCCGGAGATACCGTGCAGATCTGCCGCTCCCGGCGGAACCTCTGCCTGGTGAAGCTCTCCGACAAGAGTTTTTACGAAATGATCAACAACAAGCTGGAAAGGAGAATCCGCACATGAAAGCCAGAAGACAGGCTGAGATCCTTGCCATCATTCAGGAGCATGACATTGAGACCCAGGATCAGCTGCTGGAAAAACTGCGGGAGAGGGGAATGAAGTCCACCCAGGCTACCATTTCCCGTGACATCAAGGAACTCCATCTGGTGAAGGAACTCACCGGACACAGCACCTATAAATATGCCGTCAGTGAGCGTAAGACCTCTCTGAACGTGGCCGGACGGCTGAACAACATCTTCCGGGAGAGCGTGACCTCCTTTGACTGCGCCCAGAACATCGTGGTCCTCAAGACCATGCCCGGTCTGGCCTCGGCCGCCTGCTCTGCCATCGACGGGATGCATCTGCCCACGGTGGTGGGCACTCTGGCCGGTGACGACACCGCTCTGCTCATCATGCGGACCAATCAGGATGCCGAGGATCTCTGCCTGGATATCGTGAAGATGCTGGATAAGAAATAATTCCGAGAGAGAAGGGGAACCATGCTTTCTTTGCTCCATATTGAAAACATAGCCCTGATCGATGCGGCAGATATCTCCTTTGGTCCGGGCTTTAACGTCCTCACCGGTGAGACCGGTGCGGGTAAGTCCATCATCATCGACTCCATCAGTGCCGTGATGGGGGAGCGCATCAGCCGGGATCTCATCCGAACGGGGGAGAAGTCTGCCCTGGTGACCGCCATCTTCCGGGACCTTCCCGACCTGCCCTGGTTCCGGGAGACCGGCATCGGCCCGGACGAGAACGGGGAGCTTATCATCTCCCGCAAGATCCAGGCCGACGGTAAGAACGTCTGCCGGGTGGCGGGAGTCCCCTGCACCGTGGTCCAGCTGAAGGCCCTGGGCAGTCAGCTCATTGACATCCACGGCCAGCACGATGGACAGCAGCTGATGGACGAGGCCTGCCACCTGGGTTACCTGGACAGCTTTGGGCTGCTGGGTCCTGAGGCGGAGGCCTATCGGGCCGAGTTTGAAAAGCTGGCCGACCTGCGCCGACAGATATCCTCCCTCCAGATGAACGAGGCCGAGAAGGCCCGACGCATCGACTCCCTTCAGTACCAGATCGCAGAGCTGGAGCGTGCCAGCCTGCGGGATGGGGAAGAGGAGGAGCTGGAGGAGCGCCGGAACATCCTGCGCAGCGCAGACAAGCTCATGGCGGCGGTGGAAGGGGCCTACGGTGCGGTCTTCGGTGACGAGGACCGGGACGGTGCCTCCGGTCTGCTGGCCGAGGCGGAAGGGTCCCTGTCCCGGGTGGCTGACTTCTCCTCTGACCTGACCCAGCTTACCGCCAGCCTGGCCGACCTGCGCTATGCCGTAGAGGATGTGGCCGAGCGTCTACGGGACCTGCGGGACAGCTTTGATTTCTCCCCCCAGGAGCTGGACGAGGTGGAAAGCCGCCTGGATCAGCTCCATCGCTTAAAAAAGAAATACGGCGGATCCGTGAAGGAGATGCTGGACTATCTGGAGCGGAGCCGGGAGGAACTGGACCAGATCGAGATGGCCGACGACACCATCCTGAAACTGAAGCAGAAGCATAAAGTGGTGGTCCAGGAAGTTCGGAAACTGGCGGAAGCCCTCTCCCGGACGCGGCAGAAGGCCGCCGAAAGCCTGAAAGCCCGCATCGAAGGGGAGCTTCGTCAGCTGGATATGCCCAAGGTCCGGTTTGAGACTGAGTTTTCCCCCAAGCCCGGCAAGCTGGGCCTGGACGAGACCGGCATGGACGAGGTCCGCTTCCTCATGTCCGCCAACGTGGGCGAGAACCTGAAGCCCATCGCCAAGGTGGCCTCCGGCGGTGAGCTCAGCCGCATCATGCTGGCACTGAAAAACGTCCTGGCGGAAAACGACAGCATCATGACCCTGATCTTTGACGAGGTGGACACCGGCGTCAGCGGTCGGGCCGCCGGCAAGGTGGCCGAGAAAATGAGCCGCCTGTCCCAGAACTGCCAGGTCCTGTGCGTCACCCATTTGGCTCAGATCGCCGCCATGTCCGACAGCCACTACTCCGTCCAGAAGGCGGAGCGGGACGGCCGGACCTATACCAACGTCCTGACCCTGGATCGGGAAGGCCGCAAAATGGAGCTGGCCCGTCTCACCGGCGGTGCCCATACTTCCGCCGCCATCCTGGAGGGGGCCGAGGAACTCCTCCGGGAGGCCGAGGCCTACAAGGATCAGGCAAGACTGTTCTGACCGGTTGACAAAGCCTGCGGAATGGTGTAAAATCAATCGAATTGTATAAGTGTTACTGTGATGAAGGGAAGAAGTAGCCGGCAGAGACCCTGCCCAGAGAGCCCCCGGTTGGTGAAAGGGGGAGAGGGCCGCCAGGTGAAGTTACCTCCCGGAGCAGCTGCCTGAACCTCCAGCCACATGGGAGCAGTAGGGTCTGTCGGGTGCGCCCGTTACCGCGCATAGGGTTATTCTGACCCGCTGAGGCCCCTTTCGTGAGGAAGGGGTAAATAGAGGTGGTACCACGATTTTATCGTCCTCTGTCATTTCGGTGGCAGAGGGCGTTTTTATTTGCAACATAACCTCTGTCGAGCAACATAAGAGTAAGGAGACAAACAACATGGGTATTTATGAAGAACTGGTAGCCCGCGGCCTCATCGCCCAGGTCACCAACGAGGAAGAGATCCGGGATATGGTCAACAACGGCAAGGCCACCTTCTACATTGGCTTTGACCCCACCGCCGACTCCCTGCACGTGGGCCACTTCATGGCTCTGTGCCTGATGAAGCGTCTGCAGATGGCAGGCAACAAGCCCATCGCCCTCATCGGCGGCGGCACCGCCATGATCGGCGACCCCTCCGGCCGTACCGACATGCGTTCCATGATGACCATGGAGACCATTCAGCACAACTGCGACTGCTTCAAGAAGCAGATGGAGCGTTTCATTGAGTTCGGCGAAGGCAAAGCCATGATGGTCAACAATGCTGACTGGCTGCTGGATCTGAACTACGTGGACCTTCTTCGCGAAGTTGGCGCCTGCTTCTCCGTCAACAACATGCTGCGGGCCGAGTGCTACAAGCAGCG
>JAFVUT010000209.1 GCA_017502545.1 Ruminiclostridium sp. | reverse complement strand
CAACCGATGGAAGAGGCTTGCCTTTTCCATCGGGGAAAAACACAAAGACCCGCCGGAATCGCTCCCGGCGGGCCCTTGCTCATATGAAAAGGAAGAGAATGAAGGTGTGGAGGAAGACTGATACGCACCAATCAAAATTGGCGGCGGACAAGTGGAATTACTTGCTGTCAGTAGGGGCAGAGTGTGCAGCCTATCAATGGCTGTACTCCGGCCACGTGTACATTATAGCGCAAAGAACCGGAAAAATCCATGCTCACTTTTAGTGAAATTTGACAAGAAAAATTCTGTCTTGCTACTTGTTTTACAGCAATCAGGTCTTGATTTTAAGCAGAAGATGTTGTAAAATTTAAGCAGAGAACCAAGGAATTCGATAGGGAGGGTCGCTATGGAAAAGAACGATTTTTTGCTCTATAACGAAGTCATCTATCGCCTCCATGCCTGCCGGACCATGGAGGAGCTGAAACCTGCCCTTTTGTCCCAGATCAAACTCCTTATTCCCTACACCTACGCCAGCGTTATCGACATCCGCATCGATCCGGAGACCGGCGAGATGGTCCACCGGGACCCCTACTGCAAGCCCAGCCAGTTTGCCGAGGCCGAGCTGGCCTGGATCGCTCAGATCGACCAGTCCTACACCCTGTGGCTCAGTCATGGGGTGGAGTCCATGGTGATCCGGGACAGCGAACTGTTTGAGGGGGAGTACCACGCTTCTCACCGTATCTATCAGAACATCTACAGTGACTACAACGTGGCCGACTGCGTCCAGATGAACATCGCCTTCGGTGGCCGGAGCCTGGGCCGTCTGGCCCTCTACCGCACCCGGTCCTACGGGCCCTTCACCGATCAGGAGGTCTTCTATCTCCGTGCCCTGGCCAACCACATCAACCTGGTCTATGCCCGGTGCATGAGAAGCCGGGAGGAGGGCCAGCCCCGGAGCCGGTCCATGGAGGAGCTGACCGAGACCTACGGCCTCACCCGCCGGGAGGCCGAGATCCTGGCTCTGGCCTTTGAGGGGCTGAACAATGACGAGCTGCTGGAGAGATTGACCATCAGCAAGAACACCCTGCTCAAGCACCTGCAGAATCTGTACCGCAAGTGCGGGGTGTCCTCCCGGATCGATTTATTGAAACTACGCAATGAATAAAAGAAAGCCTGCTGGAAAGCAGGCTTTCTTTTATTTCGGAGGTAAAATTTCCAGAATGTGTCCGTCGGGGTCCTTGATGAAATAGATGGTGCCGTTGAGCTCATCGAAGATGAGACCGGCGGCTCTGTGCTTTTCCTTCAGGCTCTCAAAGTCCGGGGCCACCAGACCGATGTGGGGGGTGTCGTCCCCCAGGTCATAGGCTTCCGTCCGGGCGGTCTCTTTGCACAGCTCCAGCTGGTAGTCGGTGGTGCCGTCCCCCAGGAAGACCAGCTCCCAGCCCCGGTCGGGCATGGAGATCTCCCGCTGGATGGTCAGGCCCAGGTTCTCTTTGTAAAAGGCGATGCTTCGTTCCAGGTCCAGGACCCGGATGCAGACGTGGCTCATAGCAGTCATGGGCAGTTCCTCCCTTGCATTTGGTGGGTCTATTGTATCACGGAGAGGGGAAAAGGGCAACTTTTTACACCGTAAAGAAAAAAGTTCTATGCAAGGGGGGACAAATGCGGTATAATAACTAAAGAAAGTAAAAGGAAACCAAGGGATAAAAACCCTTGCGTAACAGAGTGAATGAGGCCCCCTCTGACGAGGGAGCTGTCGCGAAGCGACTGAGGGAGAGATAACGATACCCAGAGGGTTTCGCCATCCCTTTACGTCACGGTATCTCTCCCTCCGTCTCGCCTGCGGCGAGCCACCTCCCTCGTCAGAGGGAGGCTTAGGATACGCCAAAATCCAGATTATTCAGGGAGGTAACACCATGAAACTGACCTTTTTCGGCGCCGCCAAGGCGGTCACCGGCAGCTGCCACTGCGTGGAAGTGGCCGGTAAGAAGATCCTGGTGGACTGCGGTCTCCAGCAGGGCAGAGACGAGCGGGACAACGCCGTTCTGGACTTTGCCCCCAACGACATTGATTATGTGATCATCACCCACGCCCACATCGACCACTCCGGCCGGGTCCCCCTGCTGGTGAAGCAGGGCTTTAAGGGCCAGATCTTCACCACCCGTCTCACCGGTGAGCTTCTGTCCGTCATGCTCCAGGACTCCGCCCATATCCAGGAGATGGAGGCCCAGTGGAAGAACCAGAAGGGCAAACGTGCCGGTCGTGAGCCGGTGGAGGCCCTGTACACCGTGGCCGATGCCGCCGCCGCCATGGACCAGGTGGTGACCTTTGAGTACGGCCAGACCGTGGAGCTGTGCGAGGAGGTCAAGATCCGCTTCGTGGATGCCGGTCATCTGCTGGGCTCCGCCTGCGTGGAGATGTGGCTGAAGGAGGACGGGGTGGAGAAGAAGATCCTCTTCTCCGGCGACCTGGGCAACATCAACCAGCCCGTCATCCAGGACCCCACCTATGTGACCGGGGCCGACTACGTGGTCATGGAGAGCACCTACGGCGACCGGAACCACGAGCCCGTGGCCTCCTACACCGCCGAGCTGGCCAAGATCATCGACGACACCTTCTCCCGGGGGGGCAACGTCATCATCCCCTCCTTCGCCGTGGGCCGTACCCAGGAGCTGCTGTACTTCATGCGGGAAATGAAGAGCGAGGGCATGGTCAAGTCCAACCCCGACTTCACCGTGGTGGTGGACTCCCCCCTGGCCAACCAGGCCACCCAGATCTTCTCCGGGGACCTGCGGGGCTACCTGGACGAGGAGGCCATCGAACTGGTCCGGGACGGCGAAAAGCTCTTCACCTTCCCCGGCCTTATGATGACCCAGACCAGCGAGGAGTCCAAGATGCTGAACATGGAGCGGTCCTCCAAGGTCATCATCTCCGCCTCCGGTATGTGCGATGCCGGCCGTATCCGCCACCATCTCAAGCACAACCTGTGGCGGGAGGAGTGCGCCATCGTCTTCGTGGGCTTCCAGGGTGAGGGTACCCTGGGCCGTCATCTGCTCAACGGGGCCAAGCAGGTCCGGCTCTTCGGCGAGGACATCGCCGTGAACGCCCAGATCCATAACTTCAAGGGTCTGTCCTCCCACGCCGACCGGGACCATCTGCTCAAGTGGATCGAGGCCGTGAAGGAGCCTGCCACCCAGCAGGTCTTCGTGGTCCACGGCGATGCACCCGTCACCGAAATTTTTGCCAACACCCTTCGGGAAAAGGGCATCCCCGCCCACGCCCCTCTCTATGAGGAGGTCTACGACCTGGCCGCCAACAAGATGCTGGCCGCTGGTGTGGAAGTGGCACCCAAGAAGCTCAGCTATGAGTCCAGCGGCCATGTGTCCGCCGCCTACCACGAGCTGGAGCGGGCCGCCATGGACCTGATGGCCATCATCCGGGCCAGCAAGGGCAGCCCCAACAAGGACATCAAGAAGATGGTCAACCAGCTCCGTGCCGTGACCGAGAAGTGGCAGAGCCAGAGCTGAGTGACGAGTGAAGCGTGAATAGAGAAAGAACAGGGAACCTATGAAACGAATCTTGCTCATCGGCACCGGCGGCACTATTGCCTCCGAGGCCACCGATGCCGGTCTGGCCCCCGGCCTCACCACCGAGGAATTCCTGCGCTACATCCCCGCCGTGAAGGACCTCTGCCTGGTGGAGTGTATGCAGATCTTCAACATCGACTCCACCAACATGACCCCCGACCACTGGCTGAGCATCGTGGAGGCCGTGGGTCAAGTAAAGTTCTCATCCATTTAACTGGTAAGTCTGTATATTTTACATCAATTTCTTCTATTAAACTGAATTTAGTCCCACACTCAACATT
>JAFVUT010000017.1 GCA_017502545.1 Ruminiclostridium sp. | reverse complement strand
CCATCTGCAGATGGGCATCGGCGACGGCATCATCCCGGAGAACCTGGACCTGGACCTCTACGACGACGTGACCATCATCACCGATGAGGAGGCCATCGACACCGCCCGGCGTCTGGCCCTGGAGGAAGGCCTGCTCTGCGGCATCTCCAGTGGCTCCAACGTCACCGCCGCCCTGCGGATGGCCAAAAGCTGGGCCCCGGCAAGACCGTGGTGACCATTCTCCCCGACACCGGTGAACGGTATTTCAGCACCCTGCTGTTTGAAGAAAATTGAGGAAACCCCTGGGATATTTCAATATCCCAGGGGTTTCTTTTGCGGGACGATGTGGGCATCGTCCCCTACAGGCGCGGCACCATTCAGACGCGGCCATTGGAGACCTCTACACTATGACGGTCAACTACATGGACAGCAAATTCCATCAGGTCTATGACCCCCACTATGATATCCAGGAACTGACCCTCAGCAACTGGCAGCAAAACGGGAACGAGGCAACCTTCTTCTATACCATGACCTACCTCCATTACAATCGGGACCCCAGCAAGGTGGCCTATATCCAGAGCGTCAAAGATGACCCGGAACTGTACGAATCCCGGTGCAAAGATTACCTGGCACTGCAGACATCCAATTATGCTTTTAAGGTCATCTGGGAAGGAGACTCCCCTGTCTTGTATTATGAAGTCGATGTAGAAGGCGGGGTTGAGTATCATGGCCCCATCACCATCGACGACTTTGTGATGGGTTCCCATTCGGAGGACACCGCCCCTTCCGAACCTTCCCAGCAGCAAACCACCCACTTCACTTCCCTGGACTTCCAGGCAGGCGATTATCTGAGCGGAGCCTTCTCCCGGGTCCTCTCCCCCTACTATGACATCACGGAGCAGGCTATGACGGAATGGACCCCTGCCGGTGAGGATGAAGCCACCTTCCTGTATGTCATCACCCATGCCACAGGCCAGCTTTCCTACCCCATGAAGGTCATCCGTGACGAGAACGGCCTGACCTTCTACCGGGATATAGGCGGGATCGGCGGCGGGGAATACACCGGACCGGAGTGGGTCCCCACGGATGTGCAGTCTCTGGTCATGCTGCCATAAGCGCAATCAGGCTCCCTCTGAGGAGGGAGCTGGCATGGCGAAGCCATGACTGAGGGAGAGATAACAGAGGTGAAAGGGCATTGCAATCCTTTCCGCTGCGGTATCTCTCCCTCCGCCCCTTCGGGGCACCTCCCTCGTCAGAGGGAGGCTAACAAAAAAGGACGTGAGCCGAAGCTCACGTCCTTTTCTCGTCTTCAAAATCAAATCATCTCTGCGATCTCCTGGACCAGCCGCTCGGTGGCGGGCCAGCCGATGCAGGGGTCGGTGATGGACTTGCCATAGACGCCCTCGCCGATCTTCTGGCTGCCCTCCTCCAGGTAGGACTCCACCATGAAGCCCTTCACCATGGACTTGATATTGCCCGAGTGACGGCAGGCGTGGAGGACCTCCTTGCAGATGCGGGGCTGCTGCCAGTACTGCTTGTTGGAGTTGGAGTGGTTGGCATCCACGATGAGGGCCATGTTCTCCAGGTTCTTGGCGGCGTAGGCCTCGTACAGCCGCTCCATCTCCTCAAAGTGGTAGTTGGGGATGGCCTCACCATGGCGGTTCACATAGCCCCGGAGGATGGCGTGGGCCATGTTGTTGCCGGTGGTCTCCACCTCCCAGCCCCGGTAGATGAAGGTGTGCTGCCGCTGGGCGGCCAGGATGGAGTTGAGCATCACGGAAATATCGCCGCTGGTGGGGTTCTTCATGCCCACGGGGACGGCGATGCCGCTGGCGGTGAGACGGTGCTCCTGGTTCTCCACGCTGCGGGCACCCACGGCCACGTAGGACAGCAGGTCGGAGAGGTACCGGTAGTTGTCCGGGTAGAGCATCTCGTCGGCGGTGGACAGGCCGGTCTCAGCCAGCACATTGGTGTGGAGACGGCGCATGGCGATGACCCCCAGGCGCATATCCGCCTCCTTCTCCGGGTCGGGCTGGTGGAGGAGTCCCTTGTACCCCTCGCCGGTGGTCCGGGGCTTGTTGGTGTACACCCGGGGGATGAGGATGAGCTTGTCCGCCACCTTCTCCTGGACCCGGGCCAGACGGCTGCAGTAGTCCAGCACGGCGTCCTCCCGGTCTGCCGAGCAGGGGCCGATGATGAGGACCATCTTGTCACTCTTGCCGGTAAAGACCTCTGCAATGGCCTGGTCCCGGGCTTCCTTTACCTGGGCCAGTTCAGCCGTTAAAGGATACTGCTCCTTGATCACCTTGGGGAAGGGCAGTCTGCGTTTGAAGTGCATGTTTTTCATGGTCCTGACCTCGTTTCTGTCTTGGAATTGTCTCTACCATACCACATCCCGGGGCAAATTGCAACAACAAAAGTTATTACCCTATAACTTTTTTCTTATTCTAGGTCTTGCGGGATCGGTCCCCCTTTTCCCCCGGAGAGACCGATGATGACACCGGCGGAGATGAGGGCGCCGCCCAGGAGGAAGTTCCAGGTGATGGCCTCGTGGAGGAAAAGGACCCCCAGAAGGGTGGCGAAGAAGGGCTGGAGGGGGAAGGCCTGGGAGCAGGAGGTGGCCGGAAGGATCTCCAGGCTCCGGTTCCACAGGACGTTGGGCAGGGCGGTGCAGAGGGTGGCCAGGTACAGGATGCCAGCCACGGCCCCCCAGTCGAAGGTGAGGGCATGGGTCTGGACCTCCACAAAGGAGGCGGTCAGGGAGAAGGGCAGGGCGGCGGCCATGCCCATGAAGGCGATCTGCTCACTGGAGTACCGCCCGCCGGAGAGCTTGCGGATGATGATGGTGCCGCTGGACCAGCCCAGGACGGACAGGAGGGCGAAGAAGAAGCCCCGGAGGCTGACCCCCTCCCCGGTGACCCCCAGGACCACCGCCACGCCCACGAAGGACAGGAGGACACCGGCGGTCTTTCTCCTGGTCATCTCCTCCTTCAGGAAGAGGACGGCGAAGAGGCAGATGAACAGGGGGTTCATGGTGTTGAGCAGGGAGGCCATGGAGGCGTTCATAAGATTGGTGGCAATGTTCTGCATCCCCGGGGCCACGAAGTAGGCCAGGGGACCCATGGACAGGATCAGGGGCCAGTGGTTCCTGGGAATGGAGGCCAGACCTTTGCGCCGGGCCATGAGCCCCAGGACCACCACGGCGATCATCTGCCGGAAGAGATGAAGGGTCAGGGGCGGAACGTAATCCATCACATATTTATTTACCACATAGAGACTGCCCCAGAAGAAAAAGGCGATGACCAGATAGACATATCCCCGCCGCATACTCATGCCGATTCAGCTCCTCTCGATCTGTTTCGATTTTATTATAAAGAAAGGAGGGGAAATGTAAAGAGGCAAACAGAAAGGCGTTATCTCCCGTGGTCCTCTGAACCAAGCGAGACAACGCCATTATTCTTTGATTGCATCTACAAGCCGGGACAGGGCTTCTGCCTGCCGCTCGGTGAGTCCGTCCAGATGGAGAACATTGCCTTCCTTGGTCTCAGCGAAGACCAGAGCATCCACGGAGAAGTCCAGAAGCTCCATCATCTGAAACAGGAGAGGGACCGAGGGATTCCGCCGCGACCCCTCTATGTTGGCCAGGTGGACCGGAGTAATCTCCAGCATTTCGGAAAAAGCCTCCTGGGTATATCCCTTTTTCATCCGTGCTGTACGAATGGCATTGCCCAAGAGTTTTGTCTTTTCGCTCACAGCTTCACCTCCCAGCACCTTAATCTTAAAGATTAAACATTCTATTGCAAATATTCTAAAAGAATAGTATAATCCTAACTATAAGAAAGGAGTGAGGATGTATGAAATGGACAAAAACAATCATAACCGTGGTGGTCTGCTGCACTGTATCCGTAGGTCTGCTGTCTTCCTGTGGCGAAAAAAACTGTGAACACGAGTTTTATCTCTCTGACTATGTGGCACCTACGGCAACAGAGAACGGACACAATGATTATGCCTGCCTGAACTGTGGCACCACCTACCAGGAAGCCATCCCTGCAACGGGCGAAACGGAGAGTCCAACCGACGGAGGCTTCGGTGAGGAACCTGCTCCGTCCCGCACCCTGGACCTGCTCTCCTTCCCCGCCTACAGCAGCAGCGACAGTACGGCAATCGCCCATCTCCAATATGAGGCAGAAATTCTGGACTTCGACAATTGGAAGCACGAGAATTGTTATCAAATTTGCTGTGGCTTTTCCGATGACTGCTTCCGCAGATGGGAGCTGAACGACGGTTATTCCGAAGTGACCGGAACCATCTATATGCGCCAGGGGAACTCCAACTCCTACTGGCTGGAGTTCTACGATGGGGAACAGCTTATTTTTACCACCTCCAGGCTGAGCGCAACCAACACCAAGGTGGAGTTTAATTTTGATGTGACCGGCGTAGAGTATCTGACCATGTATGGCCGGAAGGAGGGGGCCACCGCTGGAACCTGGATCATTGCAGACCCGATCCATATCACAACAGTAGAATAATCAATCATTAGCACCTCGATGCAAAACCGAAAAGGGAGGAAAATCTTATGAGATTCCATCGACTGATCCTATTATTTGTATTTCAGATGTCAATGCTTGCTCTGTTGTGCGGATGCCAGCCAGACCCTCCTACCGAGAGTGACCTGATGAGCAGCCTGCCCAGCAGTATGCCCATCTACATAAACCACCGTGAACATATTGTAAGCACCACAGATGTTTCCATTGGCAGCTGCACCGTAAAGGATCAAGGCGCAGACGTTGATCTCTCCTACGAAATGACAGACGGCATCTACAGCCTTATGGTCGAGGGGAATTTCCACTGTGCATACGCCGACGATCAGTGGTATATCGAGTATGTCAACGAGGCACCCGCATCCTATATTCGCTATGTTGGTGAATCGTTCCCCGAAGAATTGGCTTCCACGCTAACCGACTGGGAGAACATTTGGTCTGACAACTATGTCGAACTCACCAACTGGACAAAAGTAAGTGACAATGAAATTGATGTGACATACTCCATCTCCAGCGGCCAGGAATATAAGTCAACCAACGGAACCAGCTCTCTGATTTGCGGCCTCACTTACAGCACCGATGCATATTCGACGGTTCTGGTCGGCAGACTCCCCGGGTTGGGCGGCAAGGTTCCGGAAGGCTCCGAGACCATCTATTTCAGCTGGTATTTCAATGAGATCGAAAACACGGTCAGCGATCAGTGGAACGTAAATGGAACATATTCTGTCGACTATACAAAATGGGGTGATGACCGTTCTGTTATATTCCAAATCGACAGCTTTGACCCCGAAACAGGAAACTTACACCTGGCCTACGCAAAAGCCGTGGTAGATTGGACCAGCGGTCCCGAAACATACGAGGTTTCTGATGTCACCATACAGATGAAAAACAAAGATTACTACTATACCGGACAGATTCGGTACTCCGACGGCTTCGATGCGGATCTTGAGCTTTATGAGGACCGAATCGTTTATGACGGCTATCATAGAGTCACCAAGAATTGATACTTTGCGTTTACCACACTACCTTGTCAAGCACGAATCACTTACATATTCAAAGGAGAGAAAACTATGATCAACTCTGATGTCCTTCGAGAATTCCGTCCCGTTGTCCGTTACAAGGACGGATCCACCATCACCCCGGAGGTGGTTCAAGCCGCACTCCAGGAATGTGCCGACAAAATGGGAATTCCCGTCGCATTCCGCAATGACCAGATAAAATCCGGCAGCTTTTTCAAGCCCACCTACGAAGACTGCCTCGTGATGTACCACCCCGATCACCTGAACGACTATTTCAATTTCTGCATCCGTGTCAGCCACCAGGGTTCCTATGCCTTTGTTTCCGTCAACGACTTCGGTGTCAGCAAGCAGATCAGCAAAGCAGACCACGCAGAATGGGCAAAGCAGGACCGCAAGGGAAAGCCACTGAGCTATAAGGTTGGCTCCAAGATTACTTCCAGCCTTACAACCCTCGGAAAGAACAAACAGAAACTGGAAGAGGAGCAGATGTATTATCAGTGCATTTTTGATCTCTTCGATGAAATCATTACCTGATTAAGAAAGGAGCATCCCTATGTCTTGTCCCTATTACACCTGGCGTTCTGATTTTTACTGCACCAAGAAGCAGGGCTATGTAAACGAAGACGTATATTACAAGCATTGCCGCAACTATGATTACGACTACTGCCCCATCTATAAGGGTAGCGACAGCAGCTCCGGCGGCTGCTATCTGACCTCTGCCTGTGTGGAAGCCAAAGGTCTGCCCGATGACTGCATGGAGCTGACCACTCTCCGCCGGTTCCGGGATACCTGGCTGGCCAACCAACCCGGCGGCAAGGAAGAAATCCAACTCTACTATCAGGTTGCCCCGGCTATCGTGACTGCCATTCAGGCAAAGAAAAACGCAAAGGAAATCTTTGACGATATCTACCGCTCCCTGATCCTCCCTTGTGTCACCCTCATCCAGGAAGGCAAGATGGACGAAACCTGGAAGCTTTATCGGGAGACCACTGAAAAACTCCAGGCGCAGTATTAAACCCTGATAAGGAGGATCCTGCCATGCTCATCGTAATCCTGTTGATTGCCGCGGTTGTGATCTACTTCGTGATGAAGTCCTCCCCTAAATCGGGCAATACCAGTTCAACCACCAACCAGCAGCCTCGTCAAAACAATGCCGAGGCTGCCCTAAAGCAAACCACCAAAAATCTTCTGTATCAACTCTGTCGATTCGCAGAGGATGAAGCAGATGTAGATATCTACATTAAACCGCAGATGTTCACCGTGTACACAGATAATCTCTCCCTAAAGGATTATGAAAAACTCCATGAACTTCTGCCCCTCTGCAATGAGAATCGGCGGGATACCGAAGCCTGGGGCAAATTGGGACACGCTTTATACATGAGTTTGTGGGATAATTCCGCAAGCTATGATATTTTAGCGGATTTCAGAATCTGCAAACAAACGATCACCTTAGTGTTCCTATACTATGGTAACCAGATTCACTCTGTCCAGGCCATGACTCTGCTAGGAGATATGTTTGAAGACGGAACGCCGGAGGAACGGTTGTTTTCTCTCAAGATGTACCGCCGCGCCATGGAATTCGGCGGAGAAAAAGAGAAGGAAAACTATGTGATGCAGATTCGCGCCCAAGGACTGCAGTGCTATCGGGAACGCATCCTGAGAGACAAACCTGCGGGCACCTTCGATCCTGACAAAGCCATTGTGTGCTTCCGTGAGGCCGTAAAGTATGGCGAGGAGGACCCCATGCTCCGTCCTGCCGAGGAAGGTCTGATCACCCTCCTCCTTGCTGAGATCCTGGGGACCCGGGCCCGATATCCTGACGGTATCCCTGACAGCCGGTACTATGTGGAGAATAAATTCTCCGCACAGTTTCAGTACCGCTACGATGACTTCTATGTTGATTGTAACCGCTTCCTGATGAAGGACCTTGCACAAAAGAAAACCAATCTGTCCCATGTGAACCCCAGCATGGGCACCGAGGTGTTCCTCCTGTTGGGTGACAGATACTCCCGTTTGTTGGAATACAGCAAGAAAAACACCGCCAATCAGGTCTATATGGGCTCCGATCGTTCCGACCATTTCACCCTTGCCATGGTCATGGAGTAAATCGCCGGTTGTTATTCTTTGGGTATCGGTGTCCAGCAAAGCGTTGCTACAGGTGAAGCATGGACCCGGTGCAAAGAAAAGTTTTATGACAATCCTAAGTTTAACAAATATGCTCCCGATTCGTTAAAAAAAGAGGAGTTACGGGAAGAGGACCTTCCTCACACCATCTATTCTCTTACTACTTATCCATAATGTCTCTGAAAGGAGCCTATCAATGGGTTTTCTGATCTTAATTATCGTTATCATCTGCATCGTTGCATTTCTGAGTTCCGTCAAGAAACCTGCCCCTCCTACTGCCACTCCCCTGGAACTTTCCGAACCCACTGTTGCCGCATTGGCAGAAGAAGTGGTCACCGTGGTCAATGATATGTTGGAAGCTGGGCATTGCCCTATGTATTTGGGCGTACATGACTATGATGGTCTGCTGATGCTTCATTCTTTTGCATATCCCCCGAATTTCACTGCAACTCATATCACCATTCGAATGGTAAACAGCATGAACTGGCAGGAGTATACCGACGAAGCACGCAGAAAGATTCACCCCAAATACCACGAATGGATCGACAAGGCAGAAGCATTCACTAAAAAGTATGGCAACTGCTATGACCCCTCCGAAAAAAGTTATGTGTACACCACCCACTGTGCCGTAAATCTCCCCGCCAAAAATGAGGCGACAAGAACAAAATTGATGACTCTAATAAAGGAGCAAATCAAACAAACCTGTCCCTTGGCTGATCTCCCCTCTTCTTCAGAACAGCCTTCCACTTCGTTTATCATGTACACAGAAAACGTTTCCCATTGACTTCCTCACCAATCACCTCCAACACCCTTTCGTCAAAAGCCGAAAGGGTGTTGGTTTCTTTCTATCTCAATAGAATCAACCGTTTTTCTCTTGCGGTTTTTTCCTTCTCATGATAGAATAATGTGTTAAATCATGTAGTTTTCCCAGAGGAGGTATTTCCTTTGCCTAAATACGAATCCGAAATCAAAAGAAGAAGAACCTTCGCCATCATCTCCCACCCCGACGCCGGTAAGACCACCCTGACCGAAAAGTTCCTGCTCTACGGCGGGGCCATCGCCCAGGCCGGCCAGGTCAAGGGTAAGAAGAACTCCCGTGCCGCCGTCTCCGACTGGATGGAGATCGAAAAGCAGCGCGGCATCTCCGTCACCTCTTCCGTCCTGCAGTTCCAGTATGACGGCTTCTGCATCAACATTCTGGACACCCCCGGCCACCAGGACTTCTCCGAAGACACCTACCGCACCCTGATGGCTGCCGACTCCGCCGTCATGGTCATCGACGGCGCCAAGGGCGTTGAGGCCCAGACCCGTAAGCTCTTCAAGGTCTGCGCCATGCGTGACATCCCCATCTTCACCTTCGTCAACAAGATGGACCGTGAGACCCGTGACCCCTTCGAGCTGATGGAAGAGCTGGAGAAGGAGCTGGGCATCGAGACCTATCCCGTCAACTGGCCCATCGGCTCCGGCAAGGAGTTCATGGGCGTGTACGACCGCAGCAAGAAGGAGATCATCCACTTCTCCTCCAACACCAACGCCAAGAAGTCCGGCACCACCCAGATCGACCTGGATGACCCCATCCTCATCGACATGCTGGGCCAGGCCAAGCGTGACCAGCTGCTGGACGAGATCGAGCTGCTGGACGGCGCTTCCTCCGACTTCGACCTGGACCGGGTCCGCCACGGCAAGCTCTCCCCCGTCTTCTTCGGCTCCGCTCTGACCACCTTCGGCATCGAGCCCTTCCTGGAGGACTTCCTGCGGATGACCACCCCGCCCCTGTCCCGCACCGCCCACGGGGAGCAGATCGACTCCATGGACGACAACTTCTCCGCCTTCGTCTTTAAGATCCAGGCCAACATGAACAAGGCCCACCGGGACCGCATCGCCTTCATGCGTGTGTGCTCCGGCCGCTTCGATGCGGAAAAAGAAGTCTACCATATGCAGGGGGGCAAGAAGCTGCGCCTGTCCCGGCCTCAGCAGCTTATGGCCGCGGAGCGTGAGATCATCGAGGAGGCCTACGCCGGCGATATCATCGGTGTATTCGACCCCGGTATTTTCTCCATCGGTGATACCCTGTGCGCCCCCAGCAAGAAATTCACCTTTGACCCCATTCCCACCTTTGCACCCGAGCACTTCCAGCGCATCCGCTCCAT
>JAFVUT010000004.1 GCA_017502545.1 Ruminiclostridium sp. | reverse complement strand
GAAGATCGTCTTGTCCTGCAGGCTCTTCGGCACATCCTTTTTCACAATTCTTTGGGCAAGTCCCTCCGCAATGGCTGTCTTGCCAACACCCGGCTCACCGATCAGCACCGGGTTGTTCTTGGTTTTCCGGGAGAGGATGCGGATGACGTTGCGGATCTCGTCGTCCCGGCCGATGACCGGGTCCAGCTTGTTCTGCCGGGCCCGCTCCACCAGGTCGGAGCCGTACTTTTTCAGGGCGTCGTAGGTCCCCTCGGGGTTGTCGGAGGTGACCCGCTGGTTGCCCCGGACGGTGGACAGGGCCTGGAGGGCCCCCTCCCGGGTGATGCGGTAGTCAGAGAAGAGTTTGGAAAGGCTCCGGTCTGCGGTGTCCAGCAGAGCCAGGAAGAGGTGCTCCACGGAGATGAACTCGTCCTTCATCTCTCCGGCCACCTGCTCGGCCCGGTTCAGGGCCTTGTCGGTGTCGTTGGAAATATAGACCTTTCCGGCCTCCCGTCCGCTGGTGGTCACCTTGGGCTGGCGGTCCAGCAGGTCCTTGGCGGCGGCCAGGAAGGAGGGCAGGGTGACCCCCATGCCAGCCAGGAGCTGGGGAATGAGGCCGGCCTCGTCAGAGAGGAGGGCGCACAGGAGGTGGATCTGTTCGATCTGGGGGTTGCCGTACTCCTGGGCCAGGGCCTGGGAGGTGCGGATGGCTTCGGCGGATTTCTGGGTCAGCTTTTCTGCGTTCATATGGGGGACACTCCTTTCGGAAGATAGATTTTTAAGAATACCTCCCCTTCTTTTTTCTGTAGGAAAGGGCGCCGGATCAGTCCGACGCCCTCACCAGGGGGTTCCATAAAGGATAGAGAAAAGAGAGGAGTTAAGAAGATAGCAGATCAAAAAGAAGAGGAGGTAGTTCGTTGGGGTAGTCCTCGGGGACCGGGCGATGGCTTTCACTCGCCGCCGGCGAGTGCTGATTTACGCCCGGGTCATCTCCGATTCACTGGGGTTATCATAGCGTAAGATTGTGAACAAAACTTGCAAAATATATGTCTAAATTGTAAACTCTGGCACTCTTACACACAGAGTGCTAATCCCAGGACACAAAGCTCCCCCTCTGGGGGAGCTGGATTCGACCGCAGGGAGAAGACTGAGAGGGCGACTCTCTGCTGATATCCAAATACCGTAACAAATCAGCCCTCTCCGTCACCGCCTGCGGCGGCGCCACCTCTCCCAGAGGGAGAGGTTCATGACTTTCTCCTCAACGCACGTTGTCCTCCCATCACATCTGTGTTATAATGAGTCCCAGAATTTTAACCCCAAGAACGGAGGTAACTATACTATGGCAAGATTATCCCCCCGCATGGTGGGCCTGGGCACCGCCCGGTCCGAGATCCGCGAGGCCTTCGCCTTCGCCCAGGCTCGGGCCGCCGTCGTCGGCCCCGAGAACGTGGACGACTTTTCCATCGGCAACCCCAGCGTGCCCGCCCCTGATTCCGTGGCGGACGTGATCCGTCAGCTGGTGGATGAGGTGGACCCCGTGGCCCTCCACGGCTACACCCCCGCCCAGGGCGCACCCGACGTGCGCCAGACTCTGGCCGACGAACTGAACGCCCGCTACGGCACCCAGTACCACAAGGACAACCTCTACCTCACCGTGGGTGCGGCCGCCGCCCTGTGCTGCTGTCTGTCCGCCATGGGCTGCGAGGGGGACGAGTTCATCACCTTCGCTCCCTACTTCCCCGAGTACAAGGTCTTTGTGGAGTCCGCCGGGGGCAAGCTGGTGGCCGTCCCCGCCGACATCGAGGACTTCCAGATCGACTTCGCCGCCTTTGAGGCCGCCCTGAACCCCAACACCAAGGCCGTCCTCATCAACACCCCCAACAACCCAACCGGCGTGGTCTACTCTCAGGCCACCATCCGGAAGCTGGCCCAGGTCCTGGAGGAAAAGTCCAAAGAGTTCGGCCACACCATTTACCTCATCTCCGACGAGCCCTACCGGGAGATCGTCTACGCAGAGGAGCCCCTGCCCTGGGTGCCCAACTACTACGCCAACACCCTGGTGTGCTACTCCTACAGTAAGTCCTTGTCCCTCCCCGGTCAGCGCATCGGCTACGTGCTGGTCCCCGACCAGGTGGAGGACTTCGGCATGGTCTACGCCGCCATTGCCGGTGCAGGCCGTGCCCTGGGCTACGTCTGCGCCCCCACCCTCTTCCAGCTGGTGGCCGCCCGCTGCACCGGCCAGACGGCTGACATCTCCATCTACAAGCGCAACCGGGACATCCTGCTGGATGCCCTGCGGGAGATGGGCTACACCTGCGCCCAGCCCGACGGTGCCTTCTACCTCTTCCCCCGGACCCTGGAGCCCGATGCCAAAGCCTTCTGCGAGCGGGCCAGGAAGTATGACCTGGTGCTGGTCCCCGGCGACAGCTTCGGCTGCCCCGGCCATGTCCGCATCTCCTACTGCGTGCCCACCGAGCAGATCCAGCGGGCTCTGCCCAAGTTCAAGAAGCTGGCGGAGGAGTATGGGCTGTAATGTCCAACCGGCTTCGCCCCAATGCCCGGGATCTCCGCAAGGAAATGACCAGGGAGGAACGCCGACTGTGGTATGACTTTCTAAAGGGTCTGCCTGTGACCGTGCACCGCCAGAAGATCATCGGGCCCTACATCGTGGATTTCTACATCGCATCGGTCAAAACCGTCATTGAACTGGATGGCTCCCAGCATTATCTGGATGATGGTCCGGAGCAAGATGCCCGAAGGGATGCCTATCTGCGGGAACGGGGACTCCGGGTCTTGCGGTATTCCAACCGAGATGTCAATCAAAACTTTGCTGCCGTTTGTCAGGATATCTGTAACCAAACGGGAATTCTTTTATAAGAACCCCTCATCCGCCCTCTTTGAGGGCACCTTCCCCCCAGGGGGAAGGCTTCTTTCGTCCGAAGACATGGCTTCTCCCTGGGGAGAAGCTGTCTGCGAAGCAGACTGATGAGGGGTCCCTGAAAGCCTCCCTGCGGGGAGGCTTTTTTGTGGGAAAATGATTTACAAAAGATTCAAAACTTAGTATAATGACGATAGACTTACTAGGAAAGGAGCGGGGGTCATGAAAGGAAAATGCGTCATCAACCCCGTGGATCTTCAGGACCGGGACGGCTTCCTCCGGTTCCTCACCGATCAGGCCCGGGAGGGCTGGGAGGCCGTCAATGTCACCCCCAACGCCACCTGGTTCCGGGAGAGCGACCATCCCCCCAAGGGCTACACCATGTGGATCAACCCCAACGGGGACAAGCTCCGGGACCCCGCCCAGCGGGCCATGTTTGAGTCCCGGGAGGACGTGGAGGCGGAGAACGCCAAAGTCCTGGAGCACCGGGGGACCGTGGGGGAGGACTGGAAAAAGGTGGGGACCCACCACTGGGCCCTGGAGATCTATGCCATGCCGGAACCCGGGGTCACACCGGAGGACGACTGGGAGTGGGATGCCCTGGAGAACGGGGACCTCTTCAACCCCAACGGCTTTGCCCTGTTCCGAGGGGTGAGGGGGCTCATCCTCCCCGCCGCTGCCCTGGCCATGCTGGCCACCAGTGGGATGCCCCTGGACATCTATGGGTATCTGGTCCCCCTTCTCATTCTCGTCTTCATCCTGCTCATCGCCCTGACGGCCTTCGGGGCAGAGATCCTCTCCGAGCGGATCCTGGCCCAGCACCGGTCCGGCCTCATCGAGGCCCGGCGGATGGGGCGGCGCTACACCACCCCGGAAGAGGTGGCCCGGAAGGTCCCCCTGAAAAATCGTCTGGAATTCTGGGCCAAACGGCTGAAGCTCCTGGAGATCGTGCTTCTGATTTTGATGCTCCTCATCTGGTTCTGAAAGGAGGATGCCGATGGAGACCAAACGTGTGACCCATCCTGTGGATCTGCTGGACCGGGAGGGTTTTCTCCGCTTTCTCAACGACCAGGCCCGGCAGGGCTGGGCCGTCCAGGAGATCGGGACCTTTTCTTCTACATTCCAAAAGACCGACACCCCGCCCAGGGGCTACACCATGGCCTACCACCGGGACACGGACTGGGACTATGAGAACCAGGAGGGCTATCATGTGATCCCCTGCTCGGTGGAGGGATTCATCGTCTATCCCACCGACGAGATCGTCCTGGCCGACCCCACCTGGCCAGAGCAGGTGCTGGATGAGGGCGGCGGAAACGCCCCCAGTCTGGCCTTTTCCAACCGGCTTCGGTCGGCTCCCCTGACGTTTCCCCTGGTCATCCTGATAGACATTGTGGGCTGCCGCCTGGGGTTTCAGGTCATCAGTGATCTGCCCCTTTATGGCCCCATGTTCTGGGTCCTGCTGGCCTTCTGTCTGGTGGCGGTGTCCGGGGCTGTGCTGATGGTCTGTGTGGAGGACCGCCATATAAAGGGCCTTCGGACTGCCTGGGACATGAAAACCGTCTACCGACCCGGCGAACGGCTGACCAAGCTGACCTGGCTGAAAAACCGCCTGGTGCGGGCTCAGACCGCCCTGTCGGTGGTCACCCTGGTGCTGTTCTTCGTGTTCAGCGGCATCGCCTCGGGGACCATACGACTGTGACGGCGGGCGGATATGGAATCCGCCCCTACAGAGCTGGTGAGTAAAAAACAACGTGCGTCAAGCCCTTTAGAGAGTGGGACGATGAGGGCATCGTCCCCTACAATGGGTGGTGCGTGGAATGAACGCCGTAGGGGCCGATGCCCACATCGGCCCAACCACGTGAGATGACCCGCAACGTAAGAAAAACCCCCGACCCAATGGTCGGGGGTTTCGTGCGTTTTTAGAAGGGATCGGGATTTGTGGGCTTCTTCCCGTGGAGGATCTCGTCGGCCTCCCGCAGACGGCGGGCGGTCTCGGCATCCCGCTCTGCCTGGAGGCGGGCACGCTCCTCGGCGTCCTTCCGGGCTTTCTCCTGCCGCTCCAGGCGGATGGCCTCCTTGCGGGCCTCCAGCTCCTCGGCGGGGCCGAAGACCAGGGCGAAGTCCTCGGCGGGCATGGTCTCAAACTCCAGCAGGTACTGGGCGGTGCGCTCCAGCTCCTCCCGGTGGGCGGAGAGGATGTCCTTGCAGCGCTGGTAGTTGGCATCCAGGATGGCCTTGATCTCCTTGTCGATCTCCCCGGCCACTTCCTCGGAGTAGCTCCGGGCCTGGGACATACTGCGGCCGATGAAGACCTCCTGGTCGCTGTCGTAGCTGATGGCACCCAGACGGTCGCTCATGCCGTACTTGGTGACCATGCTCCGGGCGATGGCGGTGGCCCGCTCCAGGTCGTTGGAGGCGCCGGTGGAGATGTCGCCCAGCACCAGTTCCTCGGCCACACGGCCACCCAGGAGGGTGGCGATGCGCTCGGTGAGCTCCCGCTTGGACTGGTACATCTGGTCCTCCTCGGGCAGGGAGATGGTCATGCCGCCGGCAGAGCCTCGGGGGATGATGGTGATCTGGTGGACGGGGTCCTGGCTGGGCAGCTCGTGGATGACCACGGCGTGGCCGGCCTCGTGGTAGGCGGTGAGCTTCTTGGCCTGCTCGGGGACCACCCGGCTCTTCTTCTCGGGGCCTGCGATGACCTTCAGCATGGCCTCGTGGACCACTTCCATCTGAATGAAGGGCCGTCTCTCCCGGGCGGAGAGGAGGGCGGCTTCGTTCAGCAGGTTTTCCAGGTCAGCGCCGGTGAAGCCGGCCGTGGCCTGGGCGATGGTGTGCAGGTCCACGTCTTCGGCCAGGGGCTTGTTCCGGGCGTGGACCCGAAGGATCTCCTCACGGCCCTTGATATCGGGCAGACCCACGTAGATCTGCCGGTCAAAACGGCCGGGACGCAGGAGGGCGGGATCCAGAATGTCGGCACGGTTGGTGGCCGCCAGGACGATGACCCCCTCGTTGGAGGCAAAGCCGTCCATTTCCACCAGCAGCTGGTTCAGGGTCTGTTCACGCTCGTCGTGACCGCCGCCCAGGCCGGTGCCGCGCTGACGGCCCACGGCATCGATCTCGTCAATAAAGACGATGGCGGGGGACTTCTTCTTGGCCTCGTCAAAGAGGTCGCGGACACGGGAGGCACCCACGCCCACATACAGCTCCACAAAGTCGGAGCCGGAGATGGACAGGTAGCTGCAGCCGGCCTCACCGGCCACAGCCCGGGCCAGCAAGGTCTTACCGGTGCCGGGAGGGCCCACCAGCAGGACACCCTTGGGGATGCGGGCACCCAGCTGGGTATACCGGGAGGGGGTCCTTCAGGAAGTCCACCACCTCGGCCAGCTCCTCCTTCTCCTCGTCGGCACCGGCCACGTCAGCAAAGGTGACGATGCGGCCGCTGTCCTCCAGGGAGCGGGTCTTGGCCTTGCCGAAGGTGGCGGCATTCACACCGCCGCCGCCCTGGGCCCGGCGGACAAAGAGGAAATACCACAGCACCCCCATAACAGCCAGGACCACCACCCAGGTGAGGATGGTGCTGATCCAGGCGGGAGAGGGGCTGTCGGGGTATTGGTAGTCGGAAATGATGCCCTCCTGCCACTGCTCCACCACCAGGTCGTTGAAGTCATCGTAGAAGAGCTGGAAGTCGTAGAGCTGATAGGTGACGGTGGTGGCACCGTCCTTGGTGGGCTCCTTCAGGGTGAGGATCACAGCGTTCTCGCTGACCTTCACGGTCTCCACCTGCTCGGCCTCGAAGAAGGCCCGGATGTCGGCGTGGGAGTACTCCCCGCCGGCCGGAGCAGTCCGGAAGAGGCTGGAGGCGAAGAAGATGAGGGTCAGCAGCAGGAGCATGGGGACCAGACCGCGCATGGGGTTCTGGTTGGGGGCTTTTTTGTTCAACAGATGTCACGTCCCTTCATAGGGTATGGTTTTTGAGAAACGCACATGGAGGGCGGGCTGGCCGGACCGGGCGGTGTGTGTCTCGTCCGGACCCAGACCGGCGGCGGCCAGGACACGGTCCCTGCCGTCGGTGAGGACGGGCAGACTGTCCCGGAGGTGCCGGGGGAGCTTTTCCTCAATGTGCCATTTTTTCACGGTTTTGTGGGCCCTTCCGGGAAGCCGGAGGCTGTCTCCTGTCCGGCGGGACCGGAGGAGGAGGGGGAAGGGGACTGGCCGAAGCCAGCAGTCATAGGGGCCATGGAGGGGAGGGTCCGGGCAGAGGACCTCTTCCAGGGTGACCGTCCAGTCCCCCCAGGGGTACACACCCGGGCCGGAAAGGGCCTTGGGGGTGAGAGGGGGCGCGGGGTGGGCATCCCGGGCAAAGACCAGCCGGTCATAGGTCCGGCGGACCAGAAGGCCCTGGGGCAGGGTGATCTGGGCCGAGGGGGAATCCTTGGCGGCCAGGTCCAGGATGCTGTCCAGGTGAACGGCGGAGATCTGATGCCGGTCCAGACGGGCCAGGGTCTGCTTCACCCACCGGACGGCCACGGGCCGGGGCAGGGCGGTGAGGTCAGAGGCGGCCAGGGAGAGGCCGTCCTCCTCTTCCTCCACATCCAGTGAGATCTTGGCCAGACCCTCCAGGAAGGCCCGGTCCTCCCGGATATGTCTCAGGTTGGCGGCCAGGGTCTGGGAAAAGTTCGGATTCAATGCCCGGAGAACGGGCATCACGTCCCGGCGGATGCGGTTCCGGGCGTAGGCCGGGTCCTGGTTGGAGCTGTCGGTCACCCAGGGGATGGCCCGGGCGGTGAGCCAGTCTTCGATCTCAGACCGGGTCACGGACAGAAGGGGACGGATGATGGTCCCCCGGCGGGGCGGGATCCCCGTCAGGCCGTCCAGTCCGGTCCCACGGACCAGGTGGAGCAGGACGGTCTCGGCATTGTCATCGGCGTTGTGGGCGGTGGCGATGGCATGGGCCCCCAGACGGGCGGCGGTCTCCTCCAGAAAGGCGTACCGCATGGCCCGGGCGGTCTCCTCGATGCCCTGTCCGGTTTCCGCGGCCCGGTCGGCCACGGCTCCGGTACCCAGGGTCAGGGGGACCCCCAGACGGTCACACCAGTCCCGGACGAAATCAGCGTCCCGGCGGGATTCCTCCCCCCGGAGCTGGTGGTCGTAGTGGGCGGCCAGGACGGTGAGGTCCCGGTCCTCCGCCACGGCCAGCAGGCCGGTGAGCAGTGCCATGGAATCTGCTCCCCCGGACAGGGCGCACAGGACCGTGCAGCCATGGGGGAGCAGAGCGTGTTCGTCGCTGAACGCCAGGAGCTTTCCCGGCAGATCAGTAGGGTTCTTCATAATGGCGCTCCAGACTGGAGAAGGTGGTGAACTCGGGCAGCCACTGGAGGGGGATGGTGGTGGTCTCGCCCCGGCGGTTCTTGGCGATGATGCACTCGGCCTGGTTCCGCTTGTCGCTGTCCTTATTATAATAGTCGTCACGGTAGAGGAACATGACAACGTCGGCGTCCTGCTCGATGGCACCCGACTCACGCAGGTCGGACAGCATGGGGCGCTTGTCCGAGCGGCTCTCGTTGGCACGGGAGAGCTGGGACAGGCACAGGACGGGGACTCTGAGTTCCTTGGCCATGATCTTTAAGGCACGGCTAATGTCGGCCACCACCTGCTGGCGGCTTTCCCCGGCATAGCTCCGGCCGGTTCCCGAGGCCTGCATGAGCTGCAGATAGTCGATGATGACCAGTCCCAAATTTTCCACCCGGCGGCACTTGGCGTTCATGTCGGCCACGGTGAGGGAGGGGTTGTCATCAATGTAGATGCTGGTGTGGGACAGGGCCGAGGAGGCCAGGGTCACCTTATCCCAGTCGTCGGCGTTGAGCTTGCCGGTCATGAGTTTCTTGTTGTCCAGGAAGGCCTCGCTGGAGATCAGGCGCTGGGCCAGCTGCTCCCGGCTCATTTCCAGGGAGAAGAAGACCACAGACTTGCCGGAGAACTTGCCTGCGTGGAGGAGGATGTTCAGGGCGAAGGAGGTCTTACCCATACCGGGGCGGGCGGCCAGCAGGACCAGCTCGGTGGGGTGCAGGCCCGTGAGGGTCCGGTCCAGGTCAATAAAGCCCGTGGACATACCGGGGACATCCGACCCTGCCAGGGAGAGCTCCTGGAGGCGGTCAAAGACATCCACCAGGATCTTGGACAGGGGCTCCAGGCCCTGGGTGTTCCGGCCCTGGCGGATGCCGTAGATCCGCTGCTCGGCCAGATCCAGCACGGCCTGGGCGGTCTCGCCCCCCTCCTGGACCAGCTTGGTCAGGTCCCTGGCGGTGTCGGAGATCCGACGGAGGAGGGCCTTGTCCTTGACGATGCGGACGTACTCCTTCACGTTGGCGGAGGTGGGAGTGATCTCCATGAGCTGGAGCAGGTAGCTCCGGGAGGTGTCCTCGTTGTAGACCCCGGTGAGCTTCATCTGGTCCAGCACCGTCACCGGGTCAATGGTGGCGGAGAAGTTGAACATGGTGTAGATGGTCTCATAGATCTCCCGGTTGGCCCGGAGGTAGAAGTCGTCCCCGGTGAGGGACTCCACCACGTCGGGGATACAGCGGGGGTCAATGAGCATGGCGCCCAGAACGGCCTGTTCGGCCTCCACGCTGTGGGGGATCTGTCTTAATAATAAGGATTCATCCACGGAGGATCACCTCAGCTTTCATGGAAGGAAAGTAGGGGCGAGGTATGGGAGCCTCGCAGAGTTCGCCGACAAGTCGGCGAAAAAAGTTGGATCATTATTTCCGGCGGCGTGTACGTCGGAAATAATACTTCTCACGGAGGGAGTGTGCGGACGCTTGCGTCCGTGCACAGACCGAAGTGCAAATATCACTTTGCGGAGCCCAACGAAGTGGGTCCGCAAAGTCTGGCTTTAGCCCTCGGTAACCTCCACCTTCAGGGTGCCGACAATCTCATAACCCAGCTTGCACTTGAGCTGGTAGGCACCGAAGCTCTTGATGGGCTCGTCCTGGACGATCTTGGCCTTGGCGATGGTGATGTTGTGCTGGGCCTTCAGGGCATCGGAGACTTCCTTGGAAGTGACAGCGCCGAAGAGACGGCCGTTGGATCCTGCCTTGGCGGGGATCTTCACCACCAGGTCCTTCAGCTGAGCGGCGATGGCCTGGGCCTCAGCCTTCTCGGCCTCCATCTGAGCCTTCTTGGCCTTGTCCTGCATGATCATCTTGTTCATGTTGTCGGCGTTGGCGGGGACTGCCAGCTTCTTGGGGAAGAGGAAGTTGCGGGCGTAGCCATCGGAAACGTCCACCAGCTGACCACGCTTGCCGTGGCCCTTCACGTCCTGCTGCAGAATAACTTTCATGATAAATACCTCCAGATAGTAAGTTGTGTGGATTTGGGATAAGCCTCCCTCTGAGGAGGGAGGTGCCCCGAAGGGGCGGAGGGAGAGATACCGAAACGGGGAGGGAAGAACGAACCTTTCACTTTCGTTATCTCTCCCTCAGTCAGTGCTTCGCACTGCCAGCTCCCTCGTCAGAGGGAGCCGATCAGGTATCTTCTTCAAAATACTTGTCGATGGCGGCCTTCAGTTCCTCCAGGACCTCCTCGGGGGTCTTGCCGGGGAACTGGGCCCCTGCGGTGGCTGCGTTGCCGCCGCCGCCCAGCATCTCGCTGATGACCTGGACGTTGACGCTGCCGTCCGACCGGGCGGAGAGGCAGGTCTGGCCTTCCTCGGGATAGATCACGAAGGAGGCCTGGATGCCGGCGATGTTCAGCAGCTCGTCAGAGGCCTGACCGGCGATGGCACGGCCCACCTTCTGCTGGGTGAGGGCCAGGGCCATAGAGGACCGGTAGGGCTTGGCCCCCCGGATAATCTCGAACTTGGAAACGGTTTCCTCCAGCCCGTTCTGGAAGAGCTTGTTGACCTCGGCGGTGTCGGCACCGGACTTGCGCAGGAAGGCGGCGGTCTCAAAGGTGCGGCTGCCGGTGCGCATGGTGAAGGCCTTGGTGTCCAGGACGATGCCGGCCAGCAGGGCCTCGGCCTCGGTCTTTTTCAGGTCACCGGTGTCCAGGATGTACTGGACCAGCTCGGTGACCAGCTCGCTGGCCGAGGAGGCGTAAGGGTCGTGGAAGCTCAGAGAGGGCTTTTCGATGTAGGAGGCCGCCCGGCGGTGGTGGTCCAGGACCATGACGCGGGCCCCGGAGGTGAGAAGCTCAGGGACCTGGGTCTGTTCTGGGCGGTTGGTGTCCACCACGATGACGATGGAGTCCGGTTCGGATGCCAGATGACGGGCCTCGTCCCCGGAAATGAAGACCCCCTTATACTCGGGCAGGGCGGCCAGCTTTTTGGTCATGACCTCGGCCGGGTTGGGGCTGGGGGCACGGACGATCCTTGCGGGCACGTGCAGCTTCCGGGCGATGGCCACCACACCGGCGGCAGAGCCGATGACATCCAGGTCGGGGAACTTGTGGCCCATGACGATGACCTGCCGGGCCCCGCTGAGAACGTCGGACAGGGCGGTGGCCACCACGCGGCTCTTGACCTTGGTGCGCCGTTCGGTCTCCTTGGACCGGCCGCCGATGAAGGAGAAGTCCGCGCCGTTTCGGATGACCACCTGGTCGCCGCCGCGGCTCAGGGCCATGTCCAGGGCCAGGGAAGCGTATTCGTAGAGCTGGTGGGGGGTCTCGGCGTTGCGGCCGATGCCGATGGACAGGGTGGCGGTCACGCCGTTGGGGCTCTGGACCTGGCGGATCTCCTCCAGGATGGAGAACTTTCTCCGGTAGAAATCCTGGAGTTTTCCCGCCTCCATGTAGAAGAGGAAGTGGTCCCGGTCGTACCGGAGGATCATGCCTTGGGCAGGTGCCAGCCAGTCGGTGAGGATGTTGTTGATCTGGGTGCGGATGGCAGAGCGGTCGCCCTCGTCCACGCCTTTGCCCAGGTCCTCGTAGTTGTCCACCTGGATGATGGCCAGGACGGGACGGGTGGCGTCGAACTGCTGGGCGGTGTTGGCGTAGTCGGTGACATCCACCCAGTAGGTGGTGGCCAGGAACTCCTCGTCGTCCCCACCGTCGCCGATGCGGACCAGGTTGCCGAAGACCAGATACTTCTGGTCCCCTACCGACACCGGCTCTGAGCAGGTATCGTCCCCGTCCAGGAGCCACTGGATCTGGAAGTCGGGCACCAGGGAGGAGAGCTTGGTCTCAAACAGATGATCCCGACCGCCGGTCATGCGGAGGAACCGCTCGTTGCTCCAGATGATGTCGTCGGTGTCCGGACGGAAGATGACGATGGGCAGGGGAGAGGAGATCATGGTCCGTCGGGAGGCAGAGTCCACCCCGTTGGTCACCCGGTCCAGATAGGCCAGGATCTCATTCTTCCGGCGGGTAGTGCCGGCGTGGAGATAGAAATAGACGATGAGGGCCAGGACGATCTCGGCCAGGGCCAGCCAGATGTTGAACAGAGCAGTCAGTCCGGCAAAGGCCAGACAGATCACAAAGAAGGCCCGGAATCCGATCTCGGTGAGATGGATCAGGGTTTTATGGAAGGTTTGCGGACGCATGGGAGCACCCCCAATCAGAATGGCTATGGAAAAATAGTCATAAAAATGTAGGATACATTATATCACAACGAAATGTAGAAGGGAAGAAGAATCTTGTGGAAATCCGTTGAAATGAAAAAGGCTCCCCTGATAGGGGAGCAGGATGAGCCAAAGAACAATCGCTGCAGGGTTGGGGGAGGCTCCCTTTGCACAAGGGAGCCTTGGGCTGCGTGCAAAGCTCACGTTTTGCGATCTCTGTGCCACACGCCGGTAAAGGCGATGGCCAGAAAGAGGATGTTGCCGCAGAGGTACAGCCACACCAGCAGCACGATGATGGACACCAGGGAGCCGTACACCAGGGAGTAGCGGGAGGAGAGGCCGATGAACCAGGAGAAGACTGCCGAGGAGACCACCAGGGCCAGGGTGGCCATGAAGCTGCTCGCCATGAGGGGCCGCCGGAGGGTCCCTCTGGGGGCGGCCATGAGCAGGACGGCCAGGATGAACAGGAAGAAGATGGCGAAGAGCAGGATGTATCGCAGCCAGCCCCACAGGGTCAGGAACTGGCCCAGGAAGGGGAGCTTTTCTGCCAGGAAATCCAAGGTCTGCTGGCCGGTGACCACAACGAGCACGGAGACATACAGGGTCAGCAGGAGCCCCACGGGGAAGATGATGCTGGCGATGAGGTCCCGGAAGATGGACCGGGAGGGGGAACGGAACACGTCGGCAATCACCCGGGCGATGGTCCGGTAGGCCGCCGAGGCCGAGAACCAGCAGGCCACGAGGCCGGCGATGAAGAGACCGGTGGTCTGGTGGTAGGTCAGATACCGCAGATAGCTGCTGATGGCGTCTACGGTGATGTCCGGCAGAAAGGGGGCGAACTGAGTGACCACCCCGTAGATGTCGATGTTGGCCATGCCCAGCACATAGGACAGGCAGATGAGGACGGGAAAGATGGTCAGCACCACACAGTAGGCAAAGCAGGCGGCCGCCTGGGCCAGCCGGCAGTCAAAATAGAGGGTCAGCCCCTGGCGCAGGAAGTAAACGGGGGGCCAAAGCCAGATCTTTTTCATGGAGGAGCCTCCTTCCGGACGGGGTTCTAACACCTGTGTCCGCCGCATACCATGGGACAAGACATAGGAGAGTGATGCCAATGAAACGCGAGGGAACAAGAAGGGACCGGTCCGCCATCTCCGGCGGGCCATGGCTTGTTTTCTGGCCCTGTTGGGGGTGTGGATGGCGGCAGGGCCGGTGCTGGCGGGCCAGTGGGTCCAGACGGGAGCCGTGAGCCAGACCGAGGACAGGCCTGTTCCTTTTCTCCACCGGCTGCTGCTGGGGGAGTCTGCCCTCTTTTCCCAGTGGGCCTGGGGCAGGACAGAGGGGGAAGCCCTCTCTCCCGAGGAGGCCGACGAGGCCGGGGAGCAAAACCTGATGCCCCCCACCCCGGACAACATCCGGGAGAAGACCATCACCGGGGGGGCGGGATCCATAAACAGCGGAGGGGTCTCCCTGTTCAACCGGACGGAAAAGACGGTGGACCTGGCGGCTGTGGCCGCAGGGGGGACCACCCTCTCCTTCGGTCCGGCGGCAGAGGGTCCCCAGGTCCTTATCATGCACACCCACGGGACCGAGTCCTTTGCCCGGGACGGGACAGAGCCCTACACCGAGACCGGGACGGCCCACACCACGGACTCTTCTTATAATATCATACGAGTGGGGGAAGAGATAGCACGAATTTTTGAAGAAATGGGGATTTCTGTCCTTCACGACACAGAAATCTACGATTACCCCGCCTACAACGGGGCCTATGACCGTTCCCGGGCGGGGATCGAGGGGATTTTGGAAAAATATCCCACCGTTCAGATGGTCCTGGATGTCCACCGGGATGCCCTGGTGGGGGAGGACGGCACCATCTACAAGCCGGTGGTGGAGGTGGACGGGGAAAAGACTGCCCAGGTGATGCTCCTGGTGGGGTCGGATGATGGCGGAGCGGAATTTCCCGACTGGACGGAGCATCTGGCCCTGGCCATGGAGATCCAGGAGCAGATGAACAGTCTGTGGCCGGGGCTGGCCCGGCCCATCACCCTGCGGACCGCCCGGTTCAACCAGCAGCTCACCAAGGGGTCCCTTCTGGTGGAGGTGGGCTCCCACGGGAACACCCTGGAGGAGGCCATTGCCGGGGCCCGGCTCTTTGCCCGGGCGGCAGGGATGGTGATCAAAAGCTACGAAGGCGGGTGAGGTCATGAAGGGAACAGGCGGCGGGAACGAGTTCCCGTCCTGCAGGTGTGGCACTCTGCCTGTAGGGGCCGATGCCCACATCGGCCTGTCTCCCTGGAGGTTCATGATCACGCCGGACAGGAAAAAACACCCGAAGGGCCAGTTCTTGCCTCTCCTATACAGGGGAGGCAGAGGGGGTCTACCCAAACTTTTTTGACACTCTGAGCTCTCCCAAAGGGAGAGGTAAAAAAACAGCCTGGACCGTTCGCGGGTCCAGGCTGTTTTGTCAAGTTTCAGGGGTTTCTTCCGGGGGCAGTGCCGCCTCCTCGGGGACCTGGGCAGGGTCCTGGGTCCCGGGGGACACAGGCTCTGCGGGGGTCTCCTCGGGCTGGGCAGGGACCTCGGGTTCTGCCGGGGTCTCGGTCACAGGGGGAGTCTCCGGTTCCACAGGGGTCTCGGGGACCACAGGCTCCGGGATCTCCTCCTCTTCCTCGGGGGTGACCTCCTCCCGGGCGGGGGCGTCGTTCTCTCCGGGGAGGTAGAGCAGGGGATCGATGGGGTCGTTCTGGTAGCGGACCTCAAAGTGGACGTGGGGGCCGGTGGATCGGCCGGTGGAGCCCACGGCGGCCACAGGCTGGCCCTGGGTCACAAAGTCGCCGGCCCTTACGAGAAGCTGGGAGCAGTGGGCGTAGTAGGTCTGGAACCCACCCGGGTGGGTGAGGATCACCAGGTTGCCGTAGGTCCCCCGCTCTCCGGCAAAGGTGACCACGCCGTCCGCGGCGGCGTTGATGGCGGTGCCGGTGGGGGCGGGGATGTCGATGCCCCGGTGGAAGTTGGTCTCACCGAAGATGAACCGGTAGCCGTAGTCCGAGGAGATGGTCCCCTGGACAGGCCACAGGAAGAGGCAGCCCTCGGGGAGCTCCGGCTTGGGCTGGGTGCCGGTGCCCACGATGATGGGGGTGGCTTCGGTGAGGGTGACGGCGTTCAGGTCTGTGCTGGCGATGGTCACGCCGCAGCGCTTGACCACCCGGGAGAGGACCTGGTCCTCGCCGGTCTGGCCCTCCTGGATGATCCGCTGTTCCCCGGTGAACATGGTGGGGTCAGGCTGGGTCTCCAGGGTGGGGGCGGTGGCCCGGAGCAGGGTCTGCTCCTCCACGGTGGAGACCACCAGCAGGGGGCAGGACTGCTCCACGGTGAGCAGGAGGCCTTCAGCCAGAGGGGTGCCGAACTGGCTGGCCATCACTTCGGCCAGGTCATCGGCGTCGATGTTCCTGGCCGCCTCCTCAATACCCATGGCCAGGGTCTTGAGGGTCAGGTCGGCCTCGGGGTTCAGATCCTGGAGCCGTTCCTGGGTCATGGAGAACCGGGCCAGCAGGCCCTCCAGGGTATCCCCTGCCTGGACGGTGTAGGGGAAGGTCCGGGGGCTCTCGGCCAGGAGCAGGTCGGCCAGCTCCTGAGGGGTAGACACGCCGTTTTCCACGGGCAGGTATTCGTACCGCAGGTTCACCTGGCTGTCAAAGGTGACAGACAGGGTATCCGGGGTGGTGTAGTGGTCGGTGACCAGGGTGAGGGCTTCCTGGATGACATCGGCGCTCTCGGCGGCTCCCACCAGGGTGCCGTCTACCGTGAGGGTGTACACGTGCTCCAGCTCGGGGATGATCTCCATGATGGAGTCGGTGGCCTGGGGAAGCTCCTCCACCTGGTCCTTGGGGGCCAGGGTGGTGCGGAGGGTGACCTCCTGGGTGAAGGCGTAGTCGGTGTCCAGGATGCGGGAGGTCTTCTCCTCGGCCTTGGTGACGGCGGCGGAGTAGGTCTCCTGGTTCTGGATGTAGGTGACCGTCTTGCCCTGGGCATCCACCGTGTAGCACAGGGTGCAGGAGGTGGCCAGGACAGAACCGGTGAGGATCACAGCGGTAAGCCCCAGAAAGGGCAGGCTGGACTTGACGGGATGGGCAGCGCTCCAGACTTCCCCCTTGCGGCGGAGGTTCTGCAGGCTGCGGATGAAGTGTGAGAGTTTGGATTCCTGGTTGCCCATGGGAATCGACCTCCTTTCGCTGGGATCAGGGGATGAGCTGGATCATGGCGGCCTGGTTGCCCCGCCGGTCCCCCATCTTCCGGTGGGACCAGTAGAGCTCCGGGTGGCAGCCGGTGCAGAGGGGAAGGACCTCCAGATGGTCCGGGGTGACCCCGGCAGCGGTGAGCTGCCAGGTGAGGATCCCCTTCAGGTCCACCTGGAACTTTCCGTTGGGCAGGGTGGAGACGTGGTCCAGGACGCCGTTGCCCAGTTGGGCCTCCATGGCGGTGGGCACGTCATCGTGGGTCTCAAAGCAGCAGGGACCGATGCCCGGGCCGATGGCGGCCAGGACGTCCCTGGGGTCGCTGCCGTAGAGGTCGGCCATCTTTTTCACCGCCTGGGGGGCGATCCCCAAGGCGGTCCCCCGCCAGCCGGAGTGCACGGCGGCGATGACCTTCTTTATGG
Organism: Ruminiclostridium sp.; assembly: GCA_017502545.1. Lineage (GTDB taxonomy): Bacteria > Bacillota > Clostridia > Oscillospirales > Oscillospiraceae > Evtepia. Next base: position 15,657 of record JAFVUT010000004.1, on the reverse strand, counting down.
GGTCGTAGAGGAGGACGGGGATGCAGTCGGCGTAGTAGATGGTCAGGCACAGGCCGGGCTGGTCGGTGATGAGCCCGTCTGCGTCGTAGGGGATGGGGTCGAAGAGGTCGGCCAGTACGTCGGAGGGTTGGACCACCCGGATGGTGTCCTCGTGGACCTGGTGGGAAAAGACCAGGCGGTCCACATCGGCGCCCAGGGCGGCGCAGAAGCGGACATAGTTCTCCCGGACGGCCTCGGGGCTGTCGTGACGGGTGAGGCCTAAGTTCAGTTCGGTGCAGGGACCGGTGCTGACGCCCCCCAGCCGGGAGGCAAAGCCGTGGGCCACGCCGCCTGCGGCGGAAATGTTGTCAGAGGTGTGAAAGACCACCTTATCTTTGGTTTGCTTGGTAAAGGGCATAGGACACCTCCTGAGGGCTTGGGTTGATGTGGAACGAAGCTCTCCCTCTGGGAGAGCTGTCACCGAAGGTGACTGAGAGGGCGAATCCCTGCCGATATCATGCTATCGCAACAGATCAGCCCTCTCCGTCACGGCTTCGCCGTGCCACCTCTCCCGGAGGGAGAGGTTTTGGCGGAGAATCAGCCCTGCTTATCTTTTAAGTAGCAGCACTTCTTATACTTCTTGCCGCTGCCGCAGGGGCAGGGATCGTTGGGGCCAACCTTCACGGCCTTGCGGACGGGGGCCTTCTTCACGGTGCCGTCGCTGCCGCCGGAGGTGCCGGTGACCTTGGCCACACGTTCACGCTGGATCTCGGGGGTCTGGACTCGGGCGGCAATGATGCGGCGGATGGTCTCCTCCTGGATGGCCTGGATCATGCCCTCGAACATCTCAAAGCCTTCCTGCTTGTAGGCATCCACGGGGTTGGTCTGGGCGTATGCCCGCAGGCCCACGCCCCGCTTGAGTTCATCCATGGCGTCGATGTGGTCCATCCAGTACTCGTCCACGGTGCGGAGCATCATGACACGCTCCAGCTCACGCATGAGCTCATCGCCCAGGGATTCCTCCTTGGCGTTGTAGACGGCCAGGGCTTCGGTCTCGATCATGTCGATGAGGTCCTGGGTCTTGTAGCCCTTGAGCTCCTCATCGGTGAAGCGGAACCGGTCGGGGGCGAAGAAGAGGCCACGGAAGGGCTCGGTGGCCAGCATCCAGGTCTCCTGGGTCATGTGCTTGTTCTCGCCCTGGTTGCCGTTGATGGAATCCTCGATCCAGCGGCGGACCAGACCACGGATGAACTCACCCATGTTCTCGCCGTCCAGGACCTGGCGGCGCTGCTTGTAGATGATCTCACGCTGGACGTTCATGACGTTGTCGAACTCCAGGGTGTTCTTACGGGCCTGGTAGTGCTTGGACTCCACCTTCTTCTGGGCGTTCTCGATGGCACCGGAGAGCATCTTGGCATCGATGGGCATATCGTCCTCAATCTTCAGGGTCTCCATCATGTTCTGCATCCGCTCAGAGCCGAAGAGGCGCATGATGTCGTCCTCCATGGACAGGTAGAAGCGGCTGGCGCCGGGGTCGCCCTGACGGCCGGCACGGCCGCGGAGCTGGTTGTCGATGCGGCGGGACTCGTGGCGCTCGGTGCCCAGGATGAACAGACCGCCTGCTTCCCGGACCCGCTCAGCCTCGGGGGCCAGCTCGGCCTTGTACTTGGCCTCGGCCTCGGCGTACATCTTCCGGGCCTTCAGGATCTCTTCGTTGTCGGTCTCGGCGAAGCCGGTGGCCTCAGCGATGATCTCGTCGGACAGGCCGGCCTTGCGCAGGTCGTTCTTGGCCAGGAACTCGGCGTTGCCGCCCAGCATGATGTCGGTACCACGGCCGGCCATGTTGGTGGCCACGGTGACGGCCCCGAACTTACCGGCCTGGGCCACGATCTCGGCTTCCTTCTCATGGTTCTTTGCGTTCAGGACATTATGCTTGATGCCCTGCTTGGTCAGGAGCTTGGAGATATACTCGGACTTTTCGATGGAGGTGGTACCCACCAGAACGGGCTGGCCCTTCTCGTGACATTCGCTGATCTGGCGGATGATGGAGGTGTACTTGCCCTTGGTGTTCTTGTAGACCTCGTCGGGCATGTCCTGACGGGCCAGGGGCTTGTTGGTGGGGACCTCCAGGATATCCAGCTGATAGGTGTTGCCGAACTCTTCCTCCTCGGTCTTGGCGGTACCGGTCATGCCGGAGAGCTTCTTGTACAGGCGGAAGTAGTTCTGGAAGGTGATGGTGGCCAGGGTCTTGGACTCACGGGCCACGGTGACCTTTTCCTTGGCCTCGATGGCCTGGTGGAGGCCCTCGTTATAGCGGCGGCCGTACATCAGTCGGCCGGTGTATTCGTCGACGATGATGACCTCGCCGTCCTTGACCACGTAGTCGATGTCCCGCTTCATGAGACCCCGGGCACGGATGGCCTGGTTGATGTGGTGGGACAGGGTGGAGTTTTCGGGATCGGAGAGGTTTTCAATGTTGAAGGCGGCCTCGGCCTTGGCCACGCCCCGGGCGGTGAGGGTGACGGCACGGGCCTTTTCGTTGACGATGTAGTCGGCGTCGATGTCCTCGGACTCCTCCTGCTTGTCGTCCACGGTGGCCACGGTGATGCCCTTCAGGCGGGCGGCGAAGTTGTCCACCAGGGTGTAGAGCTGGGTGGATTTCTCGCCCTGGCCGGAGATGATCAGGGGGGTACGGGCCTCGTCGATGAGGATGGAGTCCACCTCGTCCACGATGGCAAAGGAGTGGCCTCTCTGCATGAGCTCTGCCTTGTAGATGGCCATGTTGTCACGGAGGTAGTCGAAGCCGAACTCGTTGTTGGTGCCGTAGGTGATGTCGGCGTTGTAGGCGGCCTGCTTGCCCTTGGCATCCACCCCGTGGATGACCAGACCAACGGTCAGGCCCAGGAAGCGGTAGACCTTGCCCATCCACTCGGAGTCACGCTTGGCCAGGTAGTCGTTGACGGTGATGATGTGCACACCTTCCCCGGACAGGGCGTTCAGGTAGGCGGGCAGGGTGGCCACCAGAGTCTTGCCTTCACCGGTCTTCATCTCGGCGATGCGGCCCTGGTGGAGGATGATGCCGCCGATGAGCTGGACCCGGTAAGGGCGCATACCCAGAACACGCCAGGCTGCCTCCCGGCAGGTGGCAAAGGCCTCGGGGAGGATGTCGTCCAGGGTCTCACCATTGGCCAGACGGGCCTTCAGCTCGGGGGTCTTTGCCTGGAGCTGGGCGTCGGTGAGGGTCTTGTATTCCTCTTCCAGAGCTTCGATCTTCTGGACCAGGGGCTCAATACGCTTGAGCTCCTTGGAGGTGCTGGTGCCAAAGAGTTTTGCTAAAATTCCCATAATTGGAAGTCCTTTCAAAAAGCGGAGAACCGCTGAGTCTTGCAGGCTTGTGTAAAAATGGGTCTATGGACCCACATTCATGGAATTATAGCACATCTCGGTGGAAGAAAAAAGTCAAAACTGTGAATTTGGATTGGAAAATCAAAGTTTTTTCCACAGAAAGGATGGGGTCGTCAGCAACAAAGGCTCCCCTTTAGAGGGGAGCTGGCAGCCGAAGGCTGACTGAGGGGTGTTATCCCGCCGATGGAACTGTCGTACCGGTACGACAGCATACCCTTAGACCCCACACCCCTCCGTCTTCGGCTTTGCCGAATCCACCTCCCCTCTAAAGGGGAGGCTCATATTTTCTGACGGAACGGTGTTTTTATGTCGGCGAAAAATCCTCCTGTTCACCGGGACTGACTTATGGTATACTGATTTCAAAAAGTATGTGGGGGCGAACTGTGTTCGCCCGTAACGATAGAAGGGAGCTGTTCTGTATGGCAGCCAAGAAGAATGAGAAATATCCCCTGCGGATCGAGAGCTACGGCTCCTCCGGTGAGGGCGTGGCCCGTCTGGATGGGCAGGCCGTCTTTGTCAAGGGAGCCCTGGAGGGAGAGCTCTGCTCCGTCCAGCTGCTGAAGGTGGGCAAGTCCGCCGCCTGGGGCCGGGTGGACCAGGTCCTGGAGGCATCCCCCAACCGGCAGGACTCCGACTGCCCCCAGTACCCCAAGTGCGGCGGCTGTCAGCTCCGGCACATGACCTACGCCGAGGAGACCGAGATGAAGCGCCGCCGGGTCCAGGAGGCCCTCCGCCGCATCGGCGGCTGGGAGGGGACTGTGGAGGTCATCCATGCCGCCCCCACCCCCCATCGCTACCGGAACAAGATCCAGTTCCCCGTGGCCGACGGCCCTGCCGTGGGCTTCTTCCGTGCCCGGAGCCATGATGTCATCGACGCCCCCGACTGCCTCCTCCAGCCCCTGCCCGCCACCCGCCTGCGGACGGCCTTCAAGACCTGGATGGAGGAGTACCACATCCCCGCCTATGACGAGAAGGCCCACCAGGGCCTCATCCGCCATTTCTACGTCCGGGTGAATCGAAAGGGGCAGTCCCTGTGCTCCGTCATCGCCAACGGCAAGAAGCTCCCCCACACCGAAGAACTGATCGCCATGCTCCGTGAGGCTGAGCCCGACCTGGTGGGCGTGGTGCTGTCGGTGAACATGGACAAGACCAACGTGATCCTGGGCAAGACCTACAAGACCCTGTGGGGCCAGGACTATTTGGAGGATACCCTCTGCGGCCTGACCTTCCAGCTGTCCGTCCCCTCCTTCTACCAGGTGAACCGGGAGCAGACCGAGGTCCTCTATGGCCGGGCCCTGGACTTTGCCGGGCTCACTGGCCGGGAGACCGTCCTGGACCTGTACTGCGGCATCGGCACCATCACCCTCTGCATGGCCCGGAAGGCAAAGAAGGCTTTGGGGGCCGAGGTGGTGCCCTCCGCTGTGGAGGATGCCAGGGAGAACGCCCGCCGCAACGGGGTGGACAACGCCGAGTTCTTCTGCGCCGACGCCGGCGAAGCCGCCCTGCAGCTGGCAGAGAGAGGCATTCGTCCCGATGTCATTTGCGTGGACCCGCCCCGGAAGGGCATCTCCGCCGACGTCATTGAGGCCATCGTCCAGATGGCCCCCCAACGGCTGGTGTACGTCTCCTGCGACCCCGCCACCCTGGCCCGGGACGTGAAGATCTTAGCCGAGCGGGGCTACCACCTGCGGAAGGCCGAGGCTGCCGACCTCTTCCCCCGGACCCACCATGTGGAGACCGTGTGCCTGCTGACCCGGGAGGAAGCATGAAACAGAAACTGAAAAAACTCTCCATGTGGTCCTTTGTGCTGGCCCTGGTGCAATTTGTCATTGCCTTTGCCTTTTTCCATTTCTTTACCCCCGGCGTGGGCCTGACCCCTGTGTTCCACAAGGAGGCGGGCAAGCCCATGGTGGCCCTGCTGTTTGGGGTGTTCGGGGTGCTTTTTCTCTTTGCCGGGTGCATGAGCGCCCTGGTGAGAAGGATTTTCTTTGGAGGGGAGAAGTAAAATAGGCCCCCTCCGGGAGGGGGCTGTCAGCGAAGCTGACTGGGGGAGCATGCGTAACCTAGCAGGTTCAAACTCCCTCCGTCTTCGCCCTGCGGGCGAATCCACCTCCCTCGGGGAGGGAGGCATGGAGCGGAGGCTGCCTTTTGCGAAATTATCACCGGTTATAACAGCAAGGTAACCCATAAAAAGAGAGGAGCAGCGATATGAAAACGGCGAAGTATATCCTTCTGGTTTTGCTGGTCCTGATTATGAGTGTCCTCTACATCACCAGGTGGCGCATCCAGACCGTAGACCAGCAAACCAGCCCGGACGGGACCTACACCCTGACCTTACAGCAAAAGGGTGATCCGGAGTGGCCCTTTGGTCCTGTTTATGGAAGATTGCTGCTGAAAGAACAGGGGAATCTGATCTCCCAAACCCCTGTCTCTGCGGGGAACGATGGCACCGACCTCACTCCCGGCAACTGGATCGTGGACTGGCAGGAGGACATGGTGGTTGTTGTGATCCGCAGCGAAGAGGGGGAGGACAACATCTACCGCCTGTCCTATGGCGGGGAGGTTCAAGAGGTCGAACCGGAGGACCCCTCTAAACCGGAGGAGAAACAGGAACCGGAACCTCAGCACAGCGAGCCCACCCCCATTCTGGAGAGTGACCTCCATGCCCGGGAATACGAAAGCCTGCGGGCATTTCTGGCTGACAGCGGCCTGACCGTTGCTGACTGGACCATGGTGGGCGGGGCAAAGACAGAGGGAAAGGCTGTTTTTTCTTCTGATGGAGAGCAGTATGAACTGGCATTCCATGAACGGGATGACCAGGGGCGCGACGTGTTTGTGCTTCTGCGCACCCAGCCGGAAGACCGGGCTGGGATCGTGACCTTTTATGCTGTGGATCCCGCGGATATGAGCATCACCGACCTTCAGCGGACCCATTGGTAAACAGTTGTGGGGAGCCTGAGGTGGTGCCAAAACCGGCATAGTGCGAATCTGCCACAGAGTGGGCGGATGTGGGCATCCGCCCCTACAGGCAAAGTGCCGCGCCTGCAGGACGGGGGATTGCTCCTGACGTTTATCCCGCCCCTACGATAAGAAAGCAGAAAGGAGACCCCCATGGACGGATTTGACTGGAACAGCGACGGTATCCTCTCTCCGGAGGAGGCCTTTCTGGCCTTTCCAATGATGGAAGAGCCGGACGAGGATGAGGATGAGGACGACGACCTCTCCTGGCGGGAGCACCGCCCGGACGCCATGGGCTTCACCATCGGGGGCGGGGACTTCCACGAGGATCTGTATTTCCTTGAGGAAGATGAGGAAGAGGACGACTACGCCTGGCGGAAGTCCTGCTGGCCCGACCCCTACGGCATCATCCTCCCCCAGAACTACGAAACTCTGGCCGCCTACGAGGAGGATCTGAACGCCTCCATCGACAGTATCCTGGCGGGAGAAACGGAAATTTGACCCCAAAACGGTCTTCCAAACCATGGAAGACCGTTTTTTCTTCTCGCCAATTGAAAAGTTTTATGGTACAATAAAAAGTCGAAAACAACACTCTTGCACTGCCTGCCCCTGACCAGGGCAGACGAAACCTGACTTCTGGGAGGGATCCCCCCATGTCAAAGAAAAATGAAAAGAAAAAAAAAGAAAAAGCCCCCAAGCCGGAGAACCGCTCTCCCCTGTTCCAGATGAGCAAGCGGTCCTTCCTGGGAGGACTCCTGGCCATCGCCGCCTTCGGGGCCTGCAGTAAGTTCGCTTCCTGGCCGGTGGGCCTGGCCTTCGCCCTGGGCTTCCTCCTGGCAGGGGGCCTGAAGCTGGACTTCCCCCGCCGCCTGTGGAACTATGCCGTCAACCTTGCTTGGGGCCTTCTGGCCATGGTCCTCACCAGCATCATGCCCTGTGCCCTGGTGGACACCAAGCCAACATCCATGGGCTGGGACCACGCCCTGCTGAACCTGCTGTGCGTCACCATCGTCTGCGGCGTGCTACTCATCTTCACCGCCAAGTTCAAGCTCTCGGTGGTCCTCTCCTCGGTGGCCCTCACCATCCTGGCGGTGGTCAACGGCCTGGTCTACCAGTTCCGGGGCAATGAGCTCACCCCCATGGACATCATGTCCGCCGGCACCGCCATGAACGTGGCCGGGCAGTACAAGCTGGAGTCCTATGAGAACACCATGCTCTATGCCCTCATCGGCATGGTCCTGATGCTCTTTCTGGCCCTGGCCATGCCCTCCTTCCCCATGCGGTCCCGCAAGCTCCGCCGGGCCATCGCCCTCACCTGGGTCATGGCCATGTCGGTGGTCCTCTACGTGGGCTCCGGGGACATTGCCATCCGCAACTGGACCAACTACGGCACCAAGTACAACGGCTACTACCTGAACTTCTACCTGGGTGTCCGGGACTCCATGGTGAAGGAGCCCGACCGCTACTCCGCCGGTCATGTGGACCGAATGGCCGAGGGCTACACCGACCCCGAAGAACAGGAGAAGGACCTGCCCAATGTCATCGTCATCATGAACGAGTCCTGGGCCGACCTGAGCGTGGTGGGTGAGCTGAAGACCAACCAGCCCGTGACCCCCTTCCTGGACAACCTCCACACCAACACCATCCGGGGCTATGCCCTGGCCTCCATCTACGGGGCCAACACGGCCAACTCCGAGTTCGAGTTCCTCTTCGGCCACTCCATGGCCTTCCTGCCCGAGGGCTGTGTGCCCTACCAGCAGTACGTCCGGGAGAATGTCACCGCCCTGCCCTGGGTCATGCGGGAGCTGGGCTACACCAGCATCTCCACCCATCCCTACTACGCCGACGGCTGGTCCAGAAACCGGATCTATGACGAGCTGGGCTTTACCGAGAGCACGTTCATTGAGGACTACCCCCAGCAGGACTTCCTGCGCAAGTACATCACCGACCAGGAGATGTTCGAGTTTGTTCTGGACAAGCTGAAGAACCGGGAGGGCGACGCCCCCCTCTTCCTCTTCGGCATCACCATGCAGAACCACGGCGGCTACACCTACGAGGGCCCCAACTACAGCCAGACCATCTGGCTGGACCGGGACACCTACGAGGAGGAGTACAAGAAAGCCCCCCAGTATCTGACCTGCCTGAAGGAGACCGACAACGCCGTCCAGTACCTGCTCAAGGAGCTGCGGTACTATGAGGAGGACACCATCGTCCTCATGTTCGGCGACCACCACCCCAGCCTGGGCAACGGGTTCTACGAGGACCTCTACGGCAAGGAGTTTGAGACCCTGGACGAGGAGGTCCTGCGGTACACCGTCCCCTTCTTCATCTGGGCCAACTTTGATATCCCGGAGGCAGAGGTGGAGTGCACCTCCATCAACTACCTGTCCCGGTATCTCCTGGAGGCCGCCGGCATCGACCTGCCCCCCTACTACCAGTTCCTGAAGGAGCTGGAGGAGTATATCCCGGCCGTCAGCGCCAAGGGCTATTACTCCAAGTCCCAGGGCGGCTATATCCTGACGGAGGAGGCCTCCGGCACGGAAGCCGACTGGCTCAACGAGTATGCCATCCTGCAGTACAACAACCTCTTTGATGAGAAGGGCCGAAACGAAGTGTTCTTCGAGCGGTATCTGCCCGAGGAGAACGACAGCATTTTAGAATGACGAGGTATACAGCAATGGAAAACTTGGAAAAGAGAGAACTGACCCCCGAAGAGAAGGCAGCCCAGGCCGCCTGGGAGGCATGGAACCAGCAGCTCCAGGCCATCACCGACCCTGCCCAGCTGAAGGCCATGATCGCTGAGCGGGAGCAGAAGGTGGAGGAGTGGAAGACCCAGCGCACCGGCATGGAGGGCAACCTCCTGAAGCTCACCCGTGAGACCCTCCTGGCCAAGACCCGCAAGAAGGTCCAGGAGTGCGAGATCCTCCGGGCCCAGGCCCACGAGGTCAGCCAGAAGATGGCTGCCATCCGGGACCAGGAAGTGGAGGCCGGCGAGGAGATCCAGGAGATCCGGGAGCGTCTGGCCGAGCTCCAGGGCTGATGGCCATGGAATATGTGACCCTGCCCACCGGGCAAAAAATGCCCATGGTGGGCTTCGGTACCTGGCAGCTCCTGGGGGACCAGTGTGAAACCTGCGTCCGTCAGGCCCTGGACCTGGGCTACCGGCTCATCGACACCGCCCGGATGTATGAAAACGAAGTGGAAGTGGGCAAGGCCATCCGTGCCAGCGGCGTGGCCCGGGAGGAGATCTTCCTGACCACCAAGGTCTTCCAGCCGGACAACAGCTACGAGGGGACCAAGATGTCCATCGACCGGTCCCTCCTGCGGCTGGACACCGATTACATCGACCTCTTCCTCATCCACGAACCCTATGAAGAGGACAGGGACATGGTCCGGGCCATGGAGGAAGCCCTGGAGGCGGGGAAGATCCGGGCTCTGGGTATCTCCAACTACAACAAGGACCTCTACGCCCGGTTCGTGGCGGAATGTGGTCTGGTCCCTGCCGTGAACCAGGTGGAGTGCCACGTCTTCCACCAGCAGCTCCCCCTGAAAGCCGCCATGGGAGAAACGGTCATGCAGGCCTGGAGCCCTCTCACCTGCGGCCAGAAGCCTGTGGTCACCGACCCTGTCCTGACCAAGATCGGTGCAAAGTACGGCAAGACCGCCGCCCAGATCGCCCTGAAGGCCCTGGTCCAGCAGGGCATCCCCGTGGTGCCCAAGACGGCCACCTTCTCCCGGATGCAGGAGAATCTCGACCTCTTCGGCTTCACCCTGTCCCCCCAGGACCTGGAGACCATCCGGGCCATGGACACGGGGAAGACCCTCTTTGGCTGGTATTGATTATAATGAGAAACCCCGTAAGGCAACGCCTTGCGGGGTTTTACTTTACACAGATTTTACCGCTTCTTTACGGAAACCTGGTTTCAGTGAAGTTTCCCTTTGCATTACAATGTAAAAATTGCACGAAGCTAACGGAAAAAACTGCCTCTGACCCCGGTTTTGGGCCAGAGGCTGCGTATTCTGTCATCAGGGAGAGGAAGTGAAGCTATGGAACGGGAACATAAGATCATTCAGCGGGTCTATGAGGCCAAAGAAGACAACCGAAAGGCAGATGACCTTATCCGGGACTATATCCCCTTCATCCGTTCAGAAGCCTCCAAGTGTATCGGCCGGGTCTGCACCGAGCAGGACGATGCATACAGCATCGCCATGATCGCCTTCCACGAGGCCATTCTGGGCTACGCCAAGGGAAGAGGGGCCTTCCTTCCCTATGCGGCGGTGATCATCCGCAGCCGGATCATTGATTTTCTGAGGAAGGAAGCCCGCCACCAGGGGGATATCTCTCTGTATGAGGAGTCCGGTGAGGATGGCCAGAGCATTCTGGATAGGCTGGCCGACCAGCAGGATCATTTTGAGCAGACCGCGCTGCGGGATGCCACCCGGCAGGAGATCCAGGAGCTTTCCGCCGTCATGGCAGAGTTTGGGGTCAGCTTTTCCGACGTGGCGGACCACTCCCCCAAGCAGGAGCGGACCCTGGCGGCCTGTGGGGCTGCCGTCCGCTACGCTGCCGAAAACCAGGACCTGCTGGAGGAGCTTCTGCGGACCAAAAAGCTCCCCCTGGCCCGTCTGGCTGCCGGGTCCGGCGCCGAGCGGAAGACCCTGGAGCGGCACAGAAAGTATGTGCTGGCCATGCTTCTCATCCAGACCAATGGCTATGAGATCATCCGGGGGCATCTGAAGCGGGTCCTGAACAGGAAAGGAGGGATGGCAGGATGAAATATCTGGTGATGGAGTGCCATCCTGGCTATGCGGTGGTCCTGGATGAGGAGGGCCGCTTCCTGAAGGCGGCCAACCGACAGTACCAGGTGGGGCAGACGGTGACGGAGATCATCGAGATGGAGGCCCCGCAGCCGGCAAAGAACTCGAAACGGTGGCTCTATTCCCTGACTGCCCTGGCGGCCTGCCTGATGGTGATGGTCACAGCGGTCTTCCAGGTGGCCCAGGCTCCCTTCGCCTCGGTCTATATGAGCATCAACCCGGAGGTCCGCATCGACGTGAACCGCAGAGATGTGGTGGTAGGCCTGGAGGGTGTGAACCCTGACGGCCAGGACCTGACCCAGGGGTATGACTTCCGGCAGAAGGACCTGGACCTGGTGATGGATGAGCTGGTGGACCGGGCCATTGATATGGGGTACCTCTATGACGGCGGACAGATCTCCCTGACTCTGGACGCAGGTGATCAGGAGTGGGTGGTGACCCACAGTGAGACCCTGTCGGCCCATCTGAGCCAGCATCTGAGCGGAAAGCTGTCGGCGACCATCCTGGTCAACGGACAGACGGCCCAGCCCACCCAGGTGGTCATCCCCGTGGCGCCGGAGGAGAGTGACTATGGGATGTCGGACTACGGTCAGGCCCCGCCGGTCACCCGTCCTTCGGAAGAAGGAGAGGACAGCGATTATGAGGACCGGGAGGAATCGGACGACCTAGACGACAGCCCCTATGAAGAGGAAGACGGTCAGACCGACTATGAGGAGCCGGATGACAGCGGCTATGAAGAGGACGAGGATGACCGCGACAGTGACTATGAGGAAGATGATTAAAAAATTTTTCTTCCGACCCCGGTTTTCGACACGGGTCTTCGTACTCTATGAATGTAAGGAACACAAAAGCGATTCCATTAAAATTAAAAGGAGAATATGACGATGAAAAAGAAATCTGTTTTAAGTGTCCTGCTGGCCCTGATGATGGGTCTGGCCTGCCTCACCGGCTGCAGCCAGACCACCGCAGAGGTCCCCCAGGAGGTGGCCCTGTCCTCCGGCGGCGTCCTGGTGCTGCGGGTCAACCCCGAGATCGCCGTGGAGTATGACGAGAATGGCCTGGTCACCGGCGTCAGCGCCCGCAACGACGACGCCCTGGCCATCATCAGCAGCTGCGAGGGGCTGATCGGCCAAGAGGCCAGAACCGCAGTGACCAGCCTGGTCACCGCAATTGGTGAGGCCGGCTACTTCGTGGAAGAGGTGGAGGGTGAGCGCCGCCAGATCACCATTGAGATCGAGGCCGGCTCCCAGATGCCCCATGAGACCTTCCTGGATGAGGTGGTCTCTGACGTCCGTGACTGCGTCAGTGCCAACCGCTGGGCGGCTCCCCTGAACGTGGAGAACGAGAGCGACTACGGCCTGACCGACTACGTGGACACCGATTACGGCCCCGGCAATGACGGCTTTACCGACTACGACGACACCGATTACGGCCCCAACAGCGATGGTGTCACCGATTATGACGACACCGACTATGGCCCCAACAGCGATGGGGTCACCGATTACAGCGACTACGGGACCACCGGCGGCACCAACACTAACACTAACACTAACACCAACAACGGTAACTCCGGCTACGGGGATTCTGTCTACGGTGATTCCGGCTATACCCCTCCTGTCACCCCGCCCGCCAACACCGGTGGTGACAGCGGCTACAGCAACTATGGGGATGCTGACAGCGGCTACAGCAATTACGGCGGCTCCGACAGCGGCTACAGCGACTATGACAGCGACAGCGGGTACGAAGGGGCGTCCTGATGGACCGGCTGGTGAAGCTTCGCCACGAGTGGAAGCACCCCATCAACGCCCAGGATGACCTGGTGCTGGCCACCCGGCTGAGAAACCTGTTTCCCCACGATAAGAATGCTGACTCACACGGTTCCTACCGTGTGAGCAGCCTCTATTTCGATACACCCTACGACAAGGCCCTCCGACAGAAGCTGGACGGGGTGAATGAGCGGGAGAAGTTCCGCCTGCGCTATTACGGCATAGACACCTCCTTCATCCGCCTGGAGAAGAAATTCAAGCGGAACGGCCTGTGTGGAAAGCGCAGTGTCCGGGTGACGGAGGAGGAGGTCCGAAAGATCCTGGCGGGGGAGATCGGCTTCCTGCTGGACAGCGGGCATCCCCTTCTGGTGGAGTTTTACAGCAAGCTCCGGGGCCAGCTGCTGGCCCCCAGGACCATCGTGACCTATGACCGGGAGGCCTTCCTCTATGGACCGGGGAACGTGCGCATCACCCTGGACCGGAACCTGCGCTCCGGCCTGGGCAGGACGGATTTTCTGGATCCCTATGGATGTCATGTGCCCATGGGGGAGGGGATCACGGTCCTGGAAGTGAAATACGATGCGTTTCTGCCGGAAATCGTCAGAATGGCCGTCCAGGTGCCTAACCGCCGGGCATCGGCCTATTCCAAATATGCGGTCTGCCGCAGATACGACTGAAAAGGAGAACCAAAATGCCCATGACATTTCAAGACATTTTCAAATCCAGCTTTCTGGAACAGACCTCTGCCATCTCCCCGTTGGATATGGTTCTGACCCTGGGGTTGTCCTTTGCGGTGGGCCTCTTCATCTTCCTGATCTATAAAACCTGCTATGGGGGAGTTATGTACTCCGCCAGCTTCGGGATCACCCTCATTGCCCTGTGCATGATCACCGCCCTGCTGATTTTGGCGGTGACCAGCAACATCGTCCTCTCTCTGGGCATGGTGGGCGCCCTGTCCATCGTCCGCTTTCGCACGGCCATCAAGGACCCTTCGGACATTGCCTTTCTCTTCTGGGCCATTGCCGCGGGCATCGTGCTGGCGGCGGGATTCCTGCCCCTGGCGGTGCTGGGCAGCCTGTTCATCGGTCTGATCCTGCTGGTGTTTTCCCGGCACAAGGGCCATGAAAAGCCGTACATCCTGGTGGTCCACTGCGGAGACAGCCAGGCAGAGCAGGAGCTCTATGCCTTCCTGCTGGGGAAGGTGAAGAAGCTGGTCCTCAAGAGCAAGAGCGTTCAGCCCGGGTCCATTGAGCTGAACTACGAAGTCCGTTTGAAGGATGCTGACACAGACTTTATCAACACCCTGGCAGGGCTGCCCGGAGTCAGCCATACGGTAATGGTGTCCTACAACGGCGATTACATGAGCTGATGCTGAAACGCAAGGGGATCGACTGGATCTGCATCCTGGTCATGGCCGGGGCGGTGCTGATCTCCCTCCTGCTCTTCCGGGGAGAGGAGCTGGGGATCCGGCCTGCCACCGCCAGTCCGGGCTATGAGACCCGTCTCTTTGACCCGTCCCGGGTCCACACCATTGATATCCGGGTGGAGGACTGGGAGGCCTTTCTGGAACAGGCTCCGGAGGAGGAATATACTCCCTGCACCCTGGTCATCGACGGGGAGTCCTTCTCTCATGTGGGCCTGCGGGCCAAGGGGAACAACTCCCGGCGGCTGACCGAGCAGTACGGCCTGGACCGGTACAGCCTGAAGGTAGAGTTTGACCACTATCAGGCTGGGTCCTACTATGGCCTGGACAAGTTCTCCCTGGACTCATCCTTTCAGGACAACAGCTATATGAAGACCTGGATCGCCCTGGACATGATGGCCCACATGGGGGTCCCCACCCCTCTGTGCAGCTACTCCTGGGTGACCGTGAACGGACAGCCCTGGGGGCTGTTCCTGGCGGTAGAGGAGCCGGAGGAGGCCTTTGCCAAGCGGAACTTCGGGCCCAATTACGGCCAGCTGTATAAACCGGACTACCGCTCCCTTCGGGATGAGAATGCCGATGTTCACCTGCGTTATCTCGATGACGACCCGGCCTCCTACGACAACATCTTCCGCAACGCCAAATTCAAGCCCACAGAGGAGGAGAAGGCCCGGGTGATCCGGGCCCTGCAGACCTTGTCCACCGGAGAAAACCTGGAGACCGCTGTGGATGTGGAGGAGGTCCTGCGGTATTTCACCGTCCAGGTCTTTGTGGTGAACCTGGACAGCTATCTGGGCCGGACCGGCCACAACTATTTTCTCTACGAGGAGGATGGCATTCTCCAGATCCTGCCCTGGGACTACAACCTGGCCTTTGCCACCTATTCCCTGGGGATGCCCGACCCCATCAACGATGCGGAGCTATATGTGAACTATCCTATCAACACCCCGGCCAGCGGGGAGGTGATGAGAAACCGCCCTCTGTACCACAACCTCATGAAAAATCGGGCCTATTACGAGCGGTATCACGCATATTTCGATCAGCTGATCACGGAATATTTTGAGAGCGGGTACTTTTCTGCCATGGCAGGGAAGACCTGCCGCATGATCGCCCCCTATGTGCAGCAGGACCCCACGGCCTTCTGCTCCTATGAGGACTTCCTGCTGGGGGCGGAGACCATCACCGAATTCTGCCTCCTCCGGGCGGAGAGCGTCCGGGGACAGCTGGAGGGGACCATCCCCTCCACCATCGCCGCCCAGGCGGAGGACAAAAGCACCTTTGTGGATGCTTCCTCTGACTGGCTGCCGG